>JAVXGR010000038.1:0-16182 GCA_036657335.1 Clostridium sp.
AACTATATCAGTCAATTGAATATTGGATACTGGTATTTTGATTTTATCTATTATATATAATAAAAGAAGCTTGTTTTCGGCTAGTTCTAAAGTATCTTCGTACATTATACTCCTCCATTAATAAGTTATATATTAAAGCGTACACTTATTATAGTATACCATAATAAAAAGCAACTTATAAGCATTTAAATTTACTACACAGTAACTTTAGTGCTTATTTTTTTATCATAAATTATTTTATCATATAACTTATGATTTATGAATATAAATTTAATGAAAACTTAATACAAGGAGGAATATATGAATAAGTTTGAACCTAAACATACTAAACTATTAGCACTATCATTGATGTTAGTTGCTGTAATGTTAATAGGAATAGTATATAACTATAAAACTGTAGGTGTATTTTATAATTCTACAATTAAAAAGCTCCCTATTTATTCAACTAAGCGAGATGACAATAAAATAGCTATATCATTTGACACTAGTTGGGGAACGGATTATACTATGGACATATTAGACATATTAGACAAGCATCAGGTAAAGGCAACATTCTTTTTAATTGGCACTTGGATTGACGATTATAAAGATTTAGCTAAGGAAATTCATAGTAGGGGGCATGAAATAGGAAATCATTCAAATACACACCCGGATATGAGTAAGATATCAAGAGAAAAAATTATTAATGAAATTGCGGTGACAGATGTTAAAATTATGGATATAACTGGAGAAAGGCCTGAACTATTTAGATGTCCAAGTGGAGCATATAATGATGATGTAATTGAGACTGCTGAAAGCACCAATCATAAAATAATACAGTGGGATGTTGATTCTATTGATTGGAAGGAAAAAGGATTAAAAGAAGAGTATGACAGGGTAATAGAAAAAACAAAATCTGGTTCTATTATATTATTTCATAATAATGCTAAGTATACGCCAGAAAATTTAAATAGAATAATAGAAAAATTAAAATCAGATGGATATGAATTTAACCCTGTGTCAGAGGTCATTTACAAGGATGAATACTATCTAGATCACACAGGAAAACAAATTAAAAACACAGAAAAATAAAATTATTTCATAAAATAAAATAAAGATATTGAAAAGTAGTAGTTAAATGTATTATAATGGAAAAATAAGAAGTGTAAAACAATAAGTTTTACATTCTATATGATTTATGTTAATTGGGGAGTATTTATTAATTGCTATGTTCAAAATATAAAACTAAGGGAAAGAGGGGTTACAATGGAAAATTTAATTAACAGCAACACTATATATTTAGAAGGGAAGGTGCTTACTGAATTAGAATTCAGTCATGAAATGTATGGGGAAGGATTTTATTCATTTTATATTGAGGTACCAAGATTAAGCGATGTAACTGATCAATTAAACATAACAATATCAGAAAGATTAATGATTGACTTGGATATTCAAGTTGGCTCTGAAATAATTGTAGAGGGTCAATTAAGATCCTATAATAAATTTGTTGATAATGCTAATAGATTAATATTAACAGTATTTGCTAGAGATATTTATCCTTGTTTAGAAAGAAGTAAGAATCCTAATCAAATATTCTTGGATGGTTATATTTGCAAGGAACCTGTTTATAGGAAAACTCCATTTGGTAGAGAGATTGCAGATATGCTACTTGCAGTAAATAGGGCTTATAATAAGTCAGATTACATTCCAACAATAGCTTGGGGAAGAAATTCAAGATATTGTAAGACTCTGGCTGTTGGAGATAGAATTAGAATATGGGGTAGACTTCAAAGTAGAGAGTATCAAAAGAAACTATCAGAACTAGATGTAATAAAAAAGGTTGCATATGAGGTTTCAATTTCTAAAATGGAAATGGTTAAGGCTGGGGAAGAAGAGTTATTTAGTGAAGATATAGAGATGGCGGCAATTAGAGCTATCAATGAAGATAACAGTACAGATACAAAGATAGATAGTGAGGAAATTATTTAGTTGTAGTATAAAATACAGATATTAGACTTGCTAACTAGAGGGAATATTGAGATTATTCCGATAATTATATCGGGGTATACAGATAGAAACTGCCAAAAGCTAATTGCTATTGGCAGTTTCTTATTTGAAGTTATTTTCTTAGATCATCTAGAATTTCTGTTTTGCTTTTAGTTTTATCATCTACAGATTTAATAACTCTAGCTGGAGTGCCAGCAACAACAACATTCTCAGGTACGTTCTCCGTAACTATTGATCCAGCAGCAACAACAGAATTATTTCCAACTTTTACACCTTCAAGAATAACTGCATTAGCACCTATTACAACATTATCCCCAATTTCACAAGGAGATTTACTTGGAGGTTCTAATACGCCAGCTATAACGGCACCAGCACCGACATGAGAACGCTTTCCAACCTTAGCTCTTGCACCGAGTACCGCATTCATATCAATCATAGATTCTTCCCCTACTTCAGCACCAATATTTATAACTGCACCCATCATTATAACACTGTTTTTCCCAATGGAAACCTTATCACGTATTATAGCACCTGGTTCTATTCTTGCTTGAATATTAGATATATCTAACATTGGTATTGCAGAATTTCTTCTATCATTTTCTAACTTTACTGTTTTAATTTTATTTTCGTTATTTTTTATAAAGCTAGAAACTTCAGTATGATCTCCAAATAGAATATTTAATTCTCCGCTTGTTAATGCCTCGATATTTCCAAAATCACAGCCCTCTAGATTACCTTTTATGTATGCTTTAACTGGAGTGGTTTTTTTTGCTTCTTTTATGTATCTTGCAATTTCATATGGATCTGTTAAGTTATAACTCATAATATTCTCCCTTCAGCTATTGAATTCAAATAATAAGATTAAATTATCTATATATAAGAGTAAGTGAATAGATATAAATATGTGCATAAAAACCTATTTAATACTATGTTAATATGTTATCTTACACAAGATTATATGATAAAATTATATATATGATAAAATAATATATATGTAATATAGTATATAAAAAACTAGAGAATTGCAATTAAATATTAGAAAAGGATTGGTGAAAGATGAAAAATTTTATTTCAAATAAAGTTAGTTCCGTAGAGATATCTGGAATAAGAAAGTTCTATAATAAAGTATCTAAGATTCAAGGTGCTATTTCATTAACCTTAGGTCAACCGGATTTCCCAATGCCATTAGGTGTAAAGGAGGGAGTAGTTAATGCATTAAATAGAGGGGAGACTACATATACTCCAAATGCGGGATTAACAAAACTGAGAGAGGAAATTTCAATTTATTTAAAATCACAGAAAATAAATTATGATACAGAAGATATTTGTATTACAGTTGGTGGCAGTGAAGGGCTCATGTGTACATTTACAGCATTGATAGAACAAGGAGACAGTATACTTATACCTAATCCTTCATATCCTGCATACGAGGCTTGTGTGAAACTCTTAGGAGGAGAGGTTATAAATTATAATTCAGATGAAAAGTTTTTACCTAATATAGATGAAATAGAAAGCCTTATAGAGGAACATAATCCTAAGGCTATAGTGTTATCTTATCCTTCAAATCCTACAGGTACTATTTTAACAGAGGAATTTAAGAAAAAATTACATAGTATACTGAAAAACAGGGAGATTGTAATAATAACTGATGAAATGTACTCTGCTCTAGTATATGAGGATCAATACTTTTCAATGGCACAGTATGATGACATAAAGGAAAGAATAATTTTAGTAAGTGGGTTTTCAAAGACATTTTCAATGACTGGTATGAGGGTTGGGTATGTATGTTGTAAAGAGCCGTTCTTCACTTCTATATTAAAGGTCCATCAATATAACGTATCTTGTGCACCATCTATATGTCAATATGGGGCATTGGCTGGACTTCAAAATTCCTTGGGGGATATTGAAGTAATGAAAGAATCATTTAAAGAAAGAAGAGATTATTTATGCCAGGAGCTAAGTAGACTTGGCTTTGATTTAATTAAACCAAAGGGAGCTTTTTATGTGTTTCCTAGTATTAAAAGATTCAATATGACAAGTGATGAGTTTTGTGAAGAGTTATTGAAGAAGGCTAAGGTAGCAGTAATACCAGGAACAGCGTTTGGAAACAAGGGTGAGGGATATGTTAGGATATCTTACTGTTATAGCTTAGAAGAATTAAAGGAGGCTATAGGTAGAATAGAATTGTTTATAAAAAATCTTTAAAATAAAAAGTATTTTTGAACTTGTATATTTTATAAAAGTAATTTGCTTAAGCAGATTATATAAAATATACAAGTCTTTTTCTATATAAGGTATTTAAATTATAAATATACTTAGTAAGTAAAGTTTGAAATACTGATTAAACCGGTTAATTAGTATGAAATTAATAAGAGTGCAAGGTGAATATTGATAATGCCTATTGAACAGTAAAAATGTATATTTAAAACAAATTAGACATTAAATCAAAAAGGCTGTAATATGAAAAATGGCTTAGGAAAAAGTTGCAGGATACTAAAGGGTTACTGAAAGGATGTATAGTGATACTTTAGAAAGTTCTGTCACCCATAGATTTTTTCAATGCTATAATGCATTAATAATAATTTAATGAAAAATAGATATTATAGTAGGATTTGAATAATAACATATTTAAAAAAGATTAAGTGCCGCGTATTAAATAGATATTATATATATGGGAGGAATTATTATGAAATTCGATTTTGATAAAGTAGTTTGTAGAAAAGATTCAAATTGTGCTAAATGGGATATCTTAGGTAAGGCCTTTGGAAATGAAAATGCCATAGCACTTTGGGTAGCTGATATGGATTTTGAAGTTGATCCTTCAATTAGAGAAGCAATAGAAAAAAGGTTGAGTCATGAGGTTTTTGGATATACATTCACACCAGATTCTTATTATGATGCAGTTATATCATGGATGAAAAAGAGACATGATTGGGATGTGAAAAAAGAGTGGATTAAATTTACACCAGGAGTTGTTCCGGGAATTAATTACATAATAGGTGCATTTACTAAGCCAGGAGATGAGGTTATAGTTCAGACACCTGTATATCATCAATTCTTTCAAGTGATTAAAAATAATGGATGTGAGATAGTTGATAGCCCTCTAATAAATGAGGAAGGTAAATACACTATAGATTTTAAAGATTTTGAAGACAAGATAACTGATAAGACTAAGATGTTTTTATTATGTAGTCCTCATAATCCTATTGGAAGAGTTTGGAGTCAGGAAGAACTTAGAAAATTAGCAGAAATATGTCTAAGACATAATATTTTAATTGTTTCAGATGAAATACATTCTGATTTGGTATTTAGTAAGCATAAACATCTTGTAATATCTACTCTTTCTAAAGATATTGAAGATATATCTATAATATGTACTGCACCAAACAAAACATTCAATATAGCAGGATTACATACAGCTAATATTATGATACCTAATGAAGAGTTAAGGAATAAATTCTCGGAACATTTACAAAAGCTGTGTATTAGTGGTCCTACTATATTCGGTGCTATTGCGCAGGAAGCAGCCTATAGTAAAGGAGAAGAATGGTATGAGGATTTAATGGAGTACTTGAGGGGAAATATAGATTTTGCAGTTGATTTTATTCAAAAACGAATTCCAAAATTAAAAGTTCAGTATCCAGAAGGAACTTATTTATTATGGGTAGATTTTTCAGACCTAGGGTTTGAGGGAGAAGAATTATATGAAAAATTAATAAGTGAAGCTGGAGTTGTACTTAATAAAGGTGGAATATTTGGAGAAGGATATGAATGTTTTCAAAGGATTAATGTAGGGACTAGGAGAGCTATAGTAGAAGAGGCTTTAGAGAAAATCGAGAAATTTGTTAATGGTTTATAAGGTTAACAGAAGTTAATAGAACAATAAGAGGGTATAAAATTTTGATCTTAAATCTTAATTTCATACCCTCTATTTTAATGATATACAAGGAAAACTTTATTTGTTCACTACATTATCCATATCATAGATGCCAGCAGGTTTTTCAGCAACAAAAGCAGCGGCTCTTAAAGCCCCAACAGCGAAAACTTCTCTAGATATTGCAGTGTGCTTAATTTCGATACTCTCACCTTGTCCAGCAAATATAATTTCGTGGTCTCCGATTATATTTCCACCACGGACTGCATGGATACCAATTTCTTTATGCTCTCTTTTTTTCATTCCTTCTCTACCATAAATAAATTCAGTTTCTTCCGCTATAGAATTTTTTATAGTATTAGCTAAAAGCAAAGCTGTACCACTAGGGGAATCCACTTTTTGATTATGGTGTTTTTCAATTATTTCAATATCAAAGTCCTCGTATAATAAAGCAGATACTTTTCTAAGTAAGCTATTAACTACATTTATGCCAATTGACATATTTGCAGAATGGAATACTGCTATTTTTTTACTTAAAGATGTTATATATTGATTTTCTTTATCAGAATATCCAGTAGTACAAATAACTAGTGGAATATTTTTAGATATAGCATATTCCCCAAGGTCTTTAAGAGATGAAGGTCTTGAAAAATCAATTATTACATCTGCTGAAATTTCACATTTCAAAATGTTGTCAAAAATAGGATACTGCAAAGCAACATCTTCTTTAAAGTCAATACCGGCTACTATAGAAAGGTTTTGAAAGTTTTTCGCACATTCAGAAACCATTTTACCCATTTTACCGCAACAACCGGATAAAATTATTTTTGTCATAAGGTATCCTCCTAAAAACATTTATTTTTATAACTAAGTTTAGTATTATTCGGTCTATATAAGATTGTGTTATACAGCCAGTAATACTGGTATATTATATTATTTAAATAGCCTTTATAAATGAGTTAGAATTATAAAGGCTACCTAATTTATAATTCTAACTCATTTTAGCTGTAATTATTATAGGTTTTGCTATATTAATTATAAGGTTTACTTATAGGAATATAGTGACCTATTATATTAAATTAGAATTTTTAAGTTCAGCTATAAGAACTGATTTATTAGATTCAGTCATCTCACACAAGGGTAGACGTAAATCTCCAACATTCATACCCATTAGATTCATAGCAGTTTTCACTGGAATAGGATTTGTTTCTATGAATAAAGAATCACAAAGAGCTAAGTGTTTAAGCTGAAGGGCACAGGCCTCCTTTGTGTTACCATTAAGGTAGTTCATAACCATATTGTGAGTGATCTTTGGAATAACATTGGCAAGTACAGAAATAACACCAATTCCGCCTAGAGAAAGAACTGGGATGATTTGGTCGTCATTACCAGAGTAAACATCTATTTTATCACCACATAGAGCTTTCATTTTAGCTATTTGACTAATATCTCCACTAGCTTCTTTTATTGCAACTATATTCTTAAGTTCACAAAGTTCTAATAAGGTGGTAGGGGTGATATTCATTCCTGTTCTTCCAGGAACGTTATAAAGTATTATAGGTGTATTAACACTATTGTTAATAGCAGTAAAATGTGCTATAAGTCCCTTTTGAGTAGTTTTATTATAGTATGGGGTTATTAATAACAATCCATCTATTCCAGCTTCTTCAGCCCACTTACTCATTGATATTGAAGTAGCTGTGTTATTTGTACCAGTACCAGCAATAACAGGTATTCTTTTATTAATTGTATCTATCACGAATTTAATAGTGGCTTTTCTTTCGGTTTCTGACATTGTAGAAGCTTCGCCTGTAGTTCCACAGACAACAATAGCATCAGTGTTATTTTCAATATGCCATTCTAATAATTCTTTAAGTTTGTCAAAATCCACACCAGTTTCATTGAAAGGGGTAACAATGGCTACAGCTGAACCTTTAAATAATGTCATAATTATCTCTCCTTTAATTTCAATAAATAATATTTTATACTAAGTTGTAGTAGAAAACATATATGGTAATATTAATATTGATAAATATATAATGCTTCTAAGAGTTAGGTAAGTTAGCAGCTAGTATTTCAGCTATTTGGATAGCATTTAGAGCAGCACCCTTTCTAATATTATCAGCTACGACCCAAATATTTAATCCATTATCAATACTGAAATCACGTCTAATTCTACCAATAAAGACTTCATCCTTACCGGATGAATATAAAGGCATTGGATAAATAGCCTTATCTATGTCGTCTTGAACTACTATTCCTTTGCTATTATTAAATAAATCGAATACATCTTCTACAGTGAAATCTTTGCAAAGCTCAATATTTATACTTTCGCTGTGACCATAAAAAACAGGTATTCTAACTGTAGTAGCTGTTATTTTCAAAGTATCATCATGAAGAATTTTTTTAGTTTCATCTATCATCTTCATTTCTTCCTTAGTATATCCATTTTCCATGAATACATCGATTTGAGGTATTACATTTCCAGCTATGTCATAAGGGAATTTTTCAGGCTTTTTACCTTTGTATCCATTTTCAAGATCAGAATAACCTCCAACACCGGCACCAGATACAGCCTGATAAGTTGAAAAAATAATTCTTTTCAAACCATATTTATCTTGAAGTGGTTTTAAAGCTACCATGGCTTGTATAGTAGAGCAGTTAGGATTAGCTATAATTCCATTGTGCTTAAATATGTCTTCGGGATTAACCTCTGGAACTACAAGGGGAACATCAGGGTTCATTCTCCAAGCACTACTATTATCAATAGCAACAGCGTTGTACTTAGCAAATATAGGTGCAAATTCTAAGCTTGTACTGCCTCCAGCTGAAAACAAGGCAATATCTATGGATTTGTTTTTAATATTATCTTCAGATAACTCTTCTACTAATATATCTTCATTATTATATTTGAGAGTAGTACCAGCAGATTTTTTTGAGGCAAATAAATATAACTTATTTATAGGAAAGTTTCTTTCTTGTAAAATATTTAAAAATTGGCGCCCAACCATTCCAGTTGCGCCTACAACTGCTATATTAGGTTTCATAATAGCCCTCCTTGAAATTTATAATTTAATTATATAACCTAGAAAAAGAAAATCATATATAGATTAATATATATAATACTATATATGAATCTATAGTGTTATATATATATTAATATAATATAGTATATATATTTTTCAATTAAGTTTCTACATATAAATTATTTTTTTGCCATAGGCTATCTAAAATTTATAGATAAAGTTCATTTTCAAGGGATATTATATATAGAGTAAATGAAAATTAAAAGTAATTTATAGATAAATGAAATATTAATAAGTGGAAATTGCATGTTTTTGCTAATTATTAATAGTATTAATAATATTTAATTATAAAAGTCAAAATGCAGGTATATAGTTAATTATGGCAAATAATATGTATGGGATAAAAGAATAAATATTTATATTTATTAATATAGTTTACTTAACATAGGATTAAATAATTTGTGAAAAGTAAATAAATCAGGTGTTATCACATTTAAATCACTTTAATAAAATTACGGTTTAAAGAAGAATATAGGTATAAGATGTGTTAGATACTTATATAATAAGGCATAAGGTTAAAATTAAGGAGACTAATTAAAATATATTAAAATAGTTTAAAGAAATACTTTTTAATCAATTATTTATATATAAATAAAAAATAATTAAAACACTAAAAACATACAAAAATAAATTTAACATACAAAAGAATTCTACAATAAATATTATGTGCTTTAAGAAAAATGAAAAAAAACATCAAAGTATATAAATTTAATATTTTTAATATAAAAAAAAAACTATTATTTAATAAAAAAGTATTTATAAATTTCATTTTCTATAGTATAATAAAAAAAAGTTACTAAAAGATTAAGTGTAAATTATTTTATTGAAAATTGTATAAAAACAAATTACGCATACATACTATGTAACCAAGTTAATTGTATGGTGTTTTATAAAGTTTCATACAAGGTGTTTCTTAAAGAAATTATTATACAAAGATTTTAAAAACAGGTGTAAATATATTAATTTAATATTAATGTATTTATGGGCAAACAAAGGGGGTTATAATAGTTAGGTAAATAAAGTTTATAGTTTCAAAACAAATTTTCAGAAAATATTTTATATTCAATTAGTAATTCACTACATCGCACGTCTCTTCTATATCTAAAATGAAGATTCCTGTGTAAGATTAAAAAATTTCAAAGTGGAATCATTTTGAGAGATTTAATATAACTACATTAAAAGTATTAAAAGTTTTAGGGGGGATTTTTAAATGGGAAAGTATATTCTTAAAAGAATAGGCTTTGGGTTTATTACAGTATTTATAATCATTACAGCTACATTTTTCCTTGTCCATTCAGTTCCAGGGGATCCTATGGCAGCTGGTGCAAAAAATCTATCAGTTGAAGCAAAGGCAGCATTTAAACATAAGTATGGTTTAGATAAGCCACTGATTCAGCAATATACAACATACATGACGAATTTAATTACCAAGGGAGATCTTGGTGACTCTATGATATATAGAGAGAGAAGCATCGGAACAATGATAAAGGTTCATGCACCTACATCAGGTAAAGTTGGTGGAATAGCAATAGTTATACAGGTAACTGTAGGAGTAGTATTAGGTATTATTGCAGCATTTAATAGAGGAAAGTTTGCGGATAAGGTTATTTCCGTATTAGTTGTATGCCTTGTATGTATTCCAAGTTTTGTATTTGCTGCATTACTCCAATATATATTTGCTGTTAAGTTAAGGATGTTTCCTGTTATGGGATGGGGTCAGGCAAAGCACTACTTCATACCAGTACTTGCTATGTCAATAGGTGGTATTGCTAGTTACTGTAAATTCACTAGAAATAGTACTTTAGGTGTAATTGGACAAGACTACATTATTACAGCGAAAGCTAAGGGTGTAGGAAAAATTGCCCTAACAGTTAAGCACGTATTAAGAAACTCAATGATTCCAATTGTTACAATGGTTGGTCCAAGTATATTAAATATATTTGCAGGTTCATTCGTTATAGAATCAATGTTTTCTATTCCAGGTTTAGGCTTTTATTATGTAACTGCTGTAAACTCTGCTGACTTCTCAATGGTTGTTGGCTTGACTATATTTATTTCAAGCTTATACGTACTATCATTGATACTTGTTGATATAAGTTATGGAATAATAGACCCAAGAATAAGAGTTGCTAGTGGTAGCAGATAGGAGGAACTGTAATGGAGAATAATACTTCGAAAATTGAAATAACCAAAGACCTCTTTGAGGTTATAGGTATGGATGCAAGTGATGCAGAAAAAATATCAAGACCGAGTATGACCTATTTACAGGATGCTTGGAGAAGATTTAAACAAAATAAATTAGCATTATTTTCAGCAATATTACTTTTAGTTATAATAATTATGACTTTAGTAGGACCAAGCCTTTCAGCACATGAATTTGATTTTGTACAAGGTGATCTTAAAAACTTAAAACCAAACGGACAATTCTGGTTTGGTAGTGATTCACTTGGAAGAGATATTTTTGCAAGAGTATGGATAGGTGGTAGAGTTTCTATTGCCATAGGTTTAAGTTGTACACTTATTATGACTGTAGTGGGTTCAATATATGGTGGTATAGCTGGTTACTTTGGTGGTATTGTAGACGATATAATGATGAGAGTAGTTGAAATAGTATCTTCTATGCCTTATTTAGTATTAGTAATACTTATTACATTGATATGTGGTAAAGAAATAATATGGCTAATACTAGCAATGTCCTTAACTTCATGGTGTAGTACATCAAGAATTGTAAGGGGACAACTTCTACAGGTAAGAGAGCAAGAATTCGTATTAGCAGCTCAAACCCTAGGAGCTAGCCCAACTAGAGTTATTACAAAACATTTACTTCCTAACGCATTAGGAGTATTACTTGTTGATATTACTTTATCAGTACCAGGATTTATATTTAGTGAAGCATTTTTAAGTTATATAGGCTTAGGAGTACAATCACCTAATACAAGTTGGGGTGCAATGGCATCACAAGCACAAGGACAATTAATGTTCTATCCTTATCAACTATTCTTCCCATGTTTATTGATAAGTTTAGTTATGTTCTGTTTCCAAATATTAGGAGATGGATTAAACGATGCATTAGATCCACGTTTACGTCAATAATTAATCAGGGAGGAAAGAATGATGGAAAAGATATTAGAAGTAAAAAATCTTAACGTTTCTTTTCATACTTATGCGGGAGAAGTTAAGGCTGTTAGAAATGTTAGTTTTCATTTAAACAAAGGAGAAACTCTTGCAATAGTTGGTGAGTCAGGTTGTGGTAAATCAGTTACATCAAAAGCAATAATGAGACTTTTATCAACTCCACCAGCAGAAATAAAAAAAGGTTCTTCAGTAACATTTGAAGGAAAAGAGTTATTAACTTTATCAGAAAAGGAAATGAGACCATATAGAGGTTCTGAAATATCAATGATATTCCAAGATCCTATGACCTCATTAAACCCAACTATGCAAATAGGTAAGCAAATTGCTGAAAGCTTAATTATTCATAGAGGAATGACTAAAAAAGATGCAATGAATGAAGCTATAAAAATGCTTAAATTAGTTAACGTTCCTAATCCAGAAAAAAGAGTAAAACAATATCCTCATGAATTTTCAGGCGGTATGAGACAAAGAGCTATGATAGCAATAGCTTTAGCTTGTTCACCTAAGGTTCTTATTGCGGATGAGCCAACTACAGCTTTGGATGTAACTATTCAAGCACAAATTATGGACTTGATTTCTGATTTACAGAAAAAACTAGGTACAGCTGTTATACTTGTAACACATGACCTTGGAGTTGTAGCTGATGTTGCGGATAGAATTCAAGTTATGTATGCTGGAGAAATTATTGAAAGAGGTACTATAGAAGAAATATTCTATAATCCTCAACATCCGTATACTATTGCACTACTTCAATCAGTTCCAAGATTAGATACTGAGCATAAGGGAAATCTTTATGCATTAGGTGGAACACCTCCAGATTTAATTGCACCTCCAAAGGGATGCGGATTTGCGGCTAGATGTAAGTACTGTATGAAGGTTTGTAGAGAGTTAGCACCAACACCTGAAAACTTAAGCAATACACATGAAGTTGCTTGTTGGTTAAAGCACCCATATGCACCTAAGATAGATATTGCTGAATCTTTAAGGAAGGAGGGTGTTTAAACTATGACCAAGAGTAATGTATTAATTCACGTTAAAAATCTTAAAAAACATTTTAAAGTTGGACCGAAAGCTATATTAAAAGCTGTAGACGGTGTAAGTTTTGATATAAATAGAGGTGAAACTTTAGGTCTTGTTGGAGAGTCAGGATGTGGAAAAACAACTTGTGGTAGAACCATAATGGGGATGTATTCTGCAACTGATGGAGAAGTAACCTTTGACGGTCTTGATGTTCATAAATTAAACAAAGCTGATAAAAAGGATTTCTCAAGAAGAGCTCAGATAATATTCCAAGACCCGTATGCATCATTAAATCCAAGGATGACTGTTGGAGATATAATTGCTGAGGGAATGGATATTCATAAGATATATGTAGGGGAAGCTAGAACTAAGAGAATCTATGAATTGCTTGACTTAGTTGGATTAAACAAGGAACATGCTTCAAGATTCCCTCACGAATTCTCAGGTGGACAAAGACAGAGAATAGGTATTGCTAGAGCTTTATCTATAGATCCAGATTTTATAGTTTGTGATGAACCTATATCAGCCCTAGACGTATCAATACAAGCACAGGTTGTTAACTTACTTATAAAATTACAAAGAGAATTAGGGTTAACTTATTTATTCATAGCTCATGACCTATCAATGGTTAAACATATATCTGATAGAGTTGGAGTTATGTATTTAGGAGATTTAGTTGAGATAACAACGAGTAAGGAATTATATGCAGAGCCATTACATCCATATACTCAAGCGTTATTATCAGCTATACCTGTACCTGATCCTAGAATAGAAAAGAATAAAGAAAGAATTCACTTAGAAGGTGAAGTACCAAGTCCAATCAATCCTAAACCGGGTTGTAAATTTGCAGGTAGATGTAGATATGCAAAGGATATATGTAAACAAACTTCACCAACATTGAAAGAAGTAAAACCAGGGCATTTTGTTGCCTGTCATATAGTTTAGAAGTATAAGGTGTTAATAGTATATAATACTATTATATACAGACAAATATAATATAAAATTTCATCTGGAATTTATATTCCAGATGAAATTTACATATATTTCAATTGAATTTATTAGGGGGAATTACAAATGAAAAGCAAAAAGATTTTAGCTACAATTTTAGCGGTAACAGTAATTTCTACATCAGCTTTAGTTGGTTGTGGAGATAAAAAGGATGGTTCTGCTGAAAATAATGCACAGGGAAACAAAGGTCAGAAGGATTCTAATCAATACTTAAATGTATTTGGAGGAGAACCACAGTTACTTGACCCAACAGTTGCATCTATTACAACTACTTGGGAAGCTTTGGGACCAATGCACGAAGGATTAACTAGGGTTGTTGGAACTGCTGGTGGTGGAGCAGATAAAATAGAACCGGGAGTTGCTGAAACTTGGGAAGGAAATGAAGATTCTACTGAATTTACTTTTAAATTAAGAAAAGATGCTAAATGGCAAGATGGAACTCCAGTAACTGCTGAGGATTTTGTTTATTCCTTAAGAAGAGTTGTAGATCCAAGAACAGCATCAGAGTATTCAACGTTTTTTGACCCATTTGTAAAAGGAGCTAAAGAATGTACTATATTGGCTGGTAAAGATGATGCCGTTATAGATGCAGCTTTAGAAAATTTTGGAGTAACTGCAGTTGATGAATATACTTTGAAATTTGAGCTAGTTAAATCAACACCATATTTTTTACAGTTGTCATACTTTCCAACAATGAAGCCTGTTCAAAAAAAGGCTATTGAAGACTTCGGTGGAAAATATGGTACTGAAGCAGATATGACAATGGCAAATGGACCATACATATTAACAGAATGGAAACACAATGGTAGTATGACATATGAAAAGAATCAAAACTACTGGGATAAAGATAATGTTTTCTTAGAAAAAATAGTTAGAATTAATAGTAATGACTCTAATTCATCTATGCAAGCTTTGTTTAGCGGAGAAATTGATAGAGGTGGAGTAAATAATCCTAATTGGATTGAAAAATTCAATCAAACAGGTGAATTTGATGTTATATCTCAAGCGGACTATGGTGTAGAAACACTAATATTCAATGTTCAAGGAGGTCCAGCTTCTAACAAGAAGATAAGACAAGCACTTGCAACAAGCTTTGATAGAAATGAATATAGTAAAGATATGGCTGAAGGATTAAACATACCAGGATATGAATTTGTACCAGAAACAGTATCAATAGATGGTAAAGGCTTTCAAGAAAGAATAGGTAATCCTAAATATACTAAAAAATTAGTAGAAGAAACTAAGGATCCTAAGGCTTTGTTAATTGAAGGAATGAAGGAGCTAGGTTTAGGTGAAGATCCATCTAAATTAGAAATATCTATCACTATGAGAGGTGACAATGAATTCTGTAAGAAACAAGGGGAATGGTTCCAAAATAAATGGAAAGAAGCTCTTGGAATAAATATAGATGTTATAACTCTTCAATATCAAATCATGTTTGAAAACATGAAAAATGGAGAATTTGATGTAGCTGTTGGCGGATGGTCTGCTGACTTTGATGATCCATCAAACTTCTTAGATCTTTATGTTTCTGAAGGTGGATATTATTCATATTTAGGATGGAAAAATGAAGAGTTTGACAAGCTGATTGAAGAAACAACTAAGGAAACAGACCCTCAAAAGAGAGCAGAATTATTTGGAAAAGCTGAAAAAATACTTACTTATGATGATATTTTAGTTACACCATTTGAACATGGTAGATATAATACGTATCAAAGAAAATATTTAAAGAACTTTAATAGACCAGGTCTTGCATACTATTGTATGGATTACAAAGGTGTTTATACTGAAGGAAGATAATTTAAAATAAAAAAAGATTGCAGAAATGCAATCTTTTTTTTATTTTAAATTAATAATTAGTACTTTAATAGGGAAGAAAAATGATTCATTTAATAAAACTAACAAAAAATAATGAGTTTAAACTATAAAATCTCTATATTATTTAAAAATAAACATAAAATTTATTATTTATTTACTTTAATTGAATAATAAAATACTTAAAATACAATACAAATAATAACAAAACAATGGTTTAAAATAGAGAATATATTGAATATAATAATTAATCAGATA
>JAVXGR010000039.1:0-15870 GCA_036657335.1 Clostridium sp.
ATTTGACGCTTACACTTATAGTAAGATTATTGACAATTTCAATATAAAACAACAAAAGGCAATACCTATTTCAATAATTTTACAATCATTAAAATAAATATTACCTTTTATTAATAGAAATTGTAAATAGCTAAGGTATAACTATCTGTATTAAATTTGTATATAGAAATATACAATTAGATAATAAAAATAATTACTACTTCACTATTATAAATTCACTACTACTTGAACTTTCTAGTTCTAGCAGCCTCTGATTTCTTTTTCTTTCTAACGCTTGGCTTTTCATAATGTTCTTTTTTTCTAACATCTGCAAGAAGACCACTTCTAGCACAGTTTTTCTTAAATCTTCTTAATGCGTTTTCAAGTGTTTCGTTTTCTCCAACTTTAATTTCTGACATCCTATATCCCTCCCTACATTAGGGTTAATTATTATCTAATTATACCTATTGATTGTTAACTATATAGTTAATACTCCATTACATTATACCTCATAAACCATACTAATGTAAACACCTTATTTTATTTCCAATTTTTAGTCTGTTTTTTTCTGCTTAATTCCATAAACAAAATCCTCTATTCATCATAAAACTAAATCTATCGTAACTTGATAAATATTATAGTAAACTTTGATTTAATCAAAAAAGAATCTACATATCTCTATGCAACTTCTATGTTTTAAACTCTTCCTATTCTACTCGGTAATAAAATTATAAATTCACTACCTTCTGAAACTTTACTAACTACACTAATATCTCCACCATGAAGAGTAATTAAATTTTTAGTTAATGTCAGCCCAAGCCCACTTCCTCCAAATCCCTCTGGTGAAACACTATCAATTTGATCAAATCTGTCAAATATACTATTGTGATATTCCTCTGCAATTCCTATTCCAGTATCTTTAACACTTATTCTAACTTTATTATCAAGCTCACTAATAGTAACAGTTATAGCTCCTTCCTCTGTAAACTTTATAGCATTAGCAATTAAGTTAACTATACATCTTTCTATATCCAACTTATCACAACTTATAATTAATTCTTCAATTAAAGGATCAACTATAATATTTATATTTTTTACGTTTGCAAGTTCAACCATAGATAATGCTGTATCTTCTACAAGACTTACTATATCAACATCTTTTTTATTTAACCTATATGAACCTGAGTCTATTTTAGAGGTATCTATAATATTATTTATTAAATTTAAAAGCCTCTTTGAATTTCCACTTAATGTACTCATATATTTCCCCATTTTATCATCATCTATTTTCTCTCCAGATTTAATTAATGATCTTATTAATTGCTCTATAGATAATATTACATTTAGTGGTGTTCTTAATTCATGAGATAAATTAACAAAATAATTATTTTTATACTGCTCTGCATCTATTAATCTTTTATATAGCTTTTTATTTTCTTTTAGCTTTTTATTAAGCTCATGAGTTCTTTGAGTTACTAAAGAATCAAGTATTTTTATTTGATTATAAACTAAATATATTATTGCTCCTAATATTAATATGTATATTAAATATGCAATAGGAGTTTTCCAAATAGAGTTCTTCACCTTAATCTCTATACTTGATATATCAGACCATATACCATTATAATTTCTTCCTGCTATAAGCATTTCATATTTTCCTGGTGGAATACTTGCATATCTTGCATAGTTTTCATTTTCTGAAAATGTCCATTTGCTATCCATACCCTCTAATTTATATGCATATTGCATTTGGCTAATATTTTTATACTCTGGAATAAAAAACTTTACATATAATTCCCTTGAATCATAATCTAGAACAATATCATCATCCAGGCCAACTTCAATTCCACCACTTGTCTTTATACTATCCACTACCACATTACCTATACCCATATTAAGCATCTTATCTACTGGATTAAATTTAGTTAATCCAGTTACTCCCCCGAAGTAAATTTCACCTTCCTTATTTTCATGATATGAAAACCCATTAAACTCATTAGTAGCAATACCATCCGCTTCATAATACCTTACAAACTTATCATTCTTTTGGTCATACATGGATACTCCATAATTAGTACTAACCCAAATATTATCATAACTATCTACTATTACTCCATAAATAAAGTTATTAGATAATCCATTACTAGATGTATATATTGTAAACTCTTCTGTCTTTTTATCTAATTTATTTAATCCATCTTGAGTTCCTATCCATATGTTACCCATGCTATCTTCTGAAATGGATCTAACAGTGTTAGAACTTAGAGAATTTTTATTATTACTCTCAGTTAAGTAATTTTTAACTTCTCCAGTTTCTCTATTATATCTTACTAACCCTCCATCATTACCAAATCCAAACCACATTATGCCTTCACTATCTTCATAAATAGCATTAATAGTTTTTTCATAAACCTTATTTTTCTCCATCACTTCATTATAAGAAGTAAATTTACCAGTCCTATCAAATGTAGATATTCCACCACTAGTTCCTATCCAAAGCAATCCATTTTTGTCAATATAAAGCACTCTGATTTCATTATCTATTATACTATTTTCATAATCCAATTTTTTATAGACGGTAAATTCCTCTGTATTCTTATCATACTTATTCAATCCATTATCAGTCGCTATCCAAATTTCATTTTCTATTCCTGTTATATCTTTTATTCTATTACTACTTAATGAGTTTTTATTATTACTCTCATTATAATATTTAGTAATTGTATCATTAGTACTATTTATTTTATTTATACCTGAGTTAAAAGTTCCAACCCAAGCTATTCCCTCATCATCTTCATATATACCACAAACATTACTACTACTTAAGGATTTATCATCCGACATATCCTTTCTATAGACTTTAAAATCTTTACTTGGAAAAAACTTACTTACTCCAGAAAATGTTCCTACCCATATTACACCAAGATTATCTTGATATAAATTAATAACGTTATTATCACAAATACTATACTTGTCTATATTATTTTTATATGTATAAAAAGTTTCATCACTTTCATCAAAAGTGGCTAATCCTTGATCTGTAGCTAACCATATCCCACCATCTTTATCTCTAATTATATCTCTTATAAGATTACTCGGTATTGAATTAGAATTTTTATTATCATGTTTATATTTTTTTATACTATAATCATCTAAATTCATTATGTTTAATCCACCTGTTTTAGTACCAATCCATAAATTTTTCTCACTATAATCAAGGGAAAAAATATTATTTTCACTAATTGTATTTTCATCATTTTCATCATGATAAAAAGCTTCAACTGTATCTTCATCGTGATTATATTTAAATAACCCTTTTTTTGTCGAAATCCAAATATTTCCCTCATGATCTTCCGTAATATCCTGAAGTCCTTTATTTTCTAAATGCTCTGTTGCAACTTTAACAAATTTATCATTTTTATCATCATACAAATTAAGTCCATTTATAGTACAAACCCAAAGTCTATCTTTTGAGTCTATAAATATTTCATCAACAACAGTATTAGAATAAATTTTATCTTCTTCTGAAACTAGGTATCTAGTTATATCCCCTGTAACTAAATTCATTTTATTTAATCCGCCATCAGTTCCAACCCATAAATTACCATACTTATCTTCAATTAAAGAACTAATCCCATTATTGCTAATACTATTATCATTATTTTTAATATTTCTAAATACCTTAACCTCATTTCCATTATACCTATTCAAGCCATCACCAGTAGCTATCCATATATATCCATAACTATCTTGATATATATACTCTATTAATGATTGTGATAATCCATCATCTATAGTTATACTCTGAAAATTAATATTTTCATTTTTCATTGCATATGTATTATCACTAAACACACATATTAATATGAATAAAAACATGATAATCTTTTTCGTATAGTTTTCCATACTTCACCTAACCTTAATTTAATGCCTCAGCTCTTAATAAGACAACTATTCCATGTCTTAGTTTCATTCATTATGTCTAATTATAGCATATATAGTATAAATCTAGTCTGTTTTATAAGAAAACAAACTTTTTATTCTAAATTTTATTCATCTTTCTTCAAATATTATCAATTTTATCCTTTACTAATTCCTTAAGATTTAAGTATATACTAATAAGGCTCTATGAATACTAAATAGTAATCACCGAGCCTTATACTTTTATAAATTATACTTCTTTAGTTGTTGGCTTATTAACTAATCTAATATTACATTTTCTAATTTTCAATAATTCTTCTACCTTCTGTAAAAGATGTTATTTGAGATACTTTAATAGATTCTCCTGGTTGTGGTGCATGTATATAGCTTCCACCACCAACATATATTCCTACATGATCAACACCGTAAGTAAATACTAAGTCACCTAATTGTAATTCACTTAATGGTATAGATTTTCCTTGCTTAATTTGAGTGTATGTAGTTCGTGTAATATCTACTCCAACAGTATTTTTGTACACATAACTTGTAAATCCTGAACAATCAAATTCATCTGGCCCAGTAGCTCCAAATACATACGGTTTTCCTATAAACTGATATGCATAACTAACTATTGCACTACCAGATAATGTACCTTCTTCTATATTTGTTCCTTTTTCTTTTAAATATGCTTCTAAACCTTCAACTCTTTTTGTAACTTCTATAATACTTTTATTAATTTCTTGTATTACAATTGGACTTTTTAATTGCTTATCTCTAATATTTATTAACTGTCCTATAACAACTTGTAATTCTTCTAATGAAGTAGACTCCCTTAATATTTTCAATTGAGATTCTACTACTTTTTTTTCACTTACAGCTAAATATTCATCATCAAACTTACCTTGCTCAACTAACATTTGAGTTATTAATAACTCTTGTTCCATCTTCTTTTTTTCCATTTCTTCTAAAGCTTTTTTATTTGATTCAGTAGCTCTAGCAATACTTTCACTTTTCTTTTCTAATTCCTTCATAATCTTTTCTAGTTCTTTTTGATTATCTTTAAGGTCACTTATTACCTTTTTATCTAAATCAACCATTTTACTAGCAGCATAGAATTTAGAAACTAAATCTGTAATTCCATCTGATGTAAGTAACATTAACACATAATTGTTCTGGCCTCCAGATTTATACATCTCTCTTAATCTTTTTGCTAAAACTTCTTCTTCTTCCAATAAATCCTTTTGTGCTTGTTCAATTTCCTTTTTTAGCTTTTCTACATCTTTAGAAACTACCTTCATATCCTCATCATTCTTTTTTATAACTTCCGCAATCTTTTCCATTTCTGTATTAAGCCTATATACTTCACCTTGTATTTCCTCTATTTTTTTAGATAGCTCTTTATATTTATCTTGATTTTCAATTACTTCCCCATTAGGTATTGCTGTTTCCTCATTAGGCTTTACCGTTTCTTCAGTAGGCTTTGTAACTTCATCATTAGGCGTTGCCATTACAGGCATACTTGTATTTAATGCTATAATTCCTATAATTGCTATTGATATAAGTCTTTTTCTTATTCTACTTTTACCCATAACTTCCCCCCTCCTCATTAACATCTATTTAACTACATATTTATCGCTATTTAATGAATTATATTTTTATCTATAATTCATTATAACTTTTATGGTATTATTTGTAAATAAATTTGGCAATTATTAATATTTATTTAATAATTAGTATTACGTTTACATTGTGTGCATTACCTATTATACGTCAAAATATACATAAATAAAAGAATATATCTAATTAATTTTTATACTTCCATAAGATGATGCTAACTTTTTAAATCTAGGTAATGAATGCTTATAAAACATTTTCCAACCTTCACATAAATAACTTAACTCTTTAGCATCTTTACCTTCTTTATATCTATGTTTTAAACAATCACCTAAACAAAGGTTTAAATAACTACACCTGTTACATTTATTATTCCATCTAGATTTTTCTTTTCCAAATAATATATATTCATCTTTTGATAATAATTCATCCCATGTATTATCCATTATATTTCCTAATTTTCTTTTCTCTTCTACAAAGAAATCACAAGGATATACATCTCCATTATGCTCAACTACAAAATATTTAGAACAATTATCTTCCATAGAACATATATTATTTTTTTTATATATTAAAGATGATAGTATTGAATCAAATAATCTTATAGATACTTTATTAACATCAGTTTTTAACCATTCATCAAATATTTCAGATAAAAATGCTCCCCACTCTTTTGCGGTTATTGTAAACTCTAATATATTACCTTCTTTATCAAACTCTACACAAGGAGTATATTGCTGATAAGAAAAACCTTCTTTTTTAAAGTAGTTATAAAGTTCTTTTCCTTTTTTAACATTTGAACTATTAACTAGTGTTAATATATTATATTTAACATTATTTTTATCTAATATATCTATTCCATTCATGACATCAGTATGAGAACCTCTATTATCAATAGTTTTTCTATAATAATCATGCATTTCTGCATTTCCATCTAAACTTACTCCTACTAAAAACCTAAACTTTTTTAAATGCTTTGCTAATTCATCAGTAATTAATGTTCCATTAGTTTGAAATGCATTAGCCATAAATTTTCCCTTTTGTCCATATTTCATTTCTAATTCTGTAACTTTTTTAAAGAACTCTGTACCCATAAGTGAAGGCTCTCCACCTTGCCAACTTATATTATATTGTTTTTGATCTCTTTCTAAATAACTACTTATAAGCTTATCCAATACTTCCTCAGATATCCTATGACAACTTTGTTCTAAGTATAAATCCTTTTTATCTAAATAAAAACAATACGAACACTTCAAATTACAATCTGATGAAGCTGGTTTTATTAGCAAGAAAAATTCTTTATTATTAATCATAGTCTCCCACCCCCTTTAATATTTTACCATTTATTTGCATAAGTTTCTATTTATTATATAGCTAGTCACTAGATTTCATAGTAAATATTTATAACTTTAAAAATAGCTTAGAACTTTAATATCTAAGCCATTTTTAATTTCATTATATATTTACTAGTTTTTTAACATTTGGTCCATAATATAATTTATTTCATATATATAAACTTTTCCATCTCCATCTAAATCATATTCGTCACTTAACTTACCATAATTTTTTGAAGCAATTGCTAAATCTGAAAGATCTACTTTCCCATCTTTGTTAAAGTCTCCTTTTTCAAATTTCACTTCTGGATATTTATCTTGAATAAATTCATTATATATTTTTATAGAATCTAACTTCCCTATAAATTTATTTACTGCTAATGAATTAGCTCCAATAACTATAGGTGAGTTATTATTTGATAAAGGTTCTACTACTCTTTTTTCATTATTTAATTCATCATTAATATATAATCTTACTCTTGATAATTTTTTACTAAATGAAATTCTAACATCTGTCCATTCATTTAATTCTAATGAATCCTTTGACTCAAAAGTTCTCCATGGGTTACTTAAATTATCAGGAATTATTGATTTTCCTCCATGGAAAACAATTTTTCCTTCTGGTGATAAATTTACTTGGAATCCATTACCTTCACTATCTACCTTTCCAATTAAGTTTTGCCACTTACCATTAATTTTTTCTGGTAATATTTTGAACTCTATAGAAACTTCATCAGTTAGATCTATATTTTCTGTTGATTCTATAATTTTATAATCCTCATTATCATTTCCATTAAATAATTCTGATTTTGCAACTAAATATTCTTCATGTTTTGGTTTTTCTTCTACTATTACATTACACATAGCTTTTAAGCTACTTCCATTTACAGTACCTTCAACTTCAAAACTTCCTACTTCATTATATTTTCCATATTCTATATTATCCCACTCCACAGTTAGCTCTGTTTCTATACCATCTTCCGTTTGACCTAAAACCGTTTCTGGCATCATCGGAGCCATTCCAACTTGTGTTATAGATTCTGACGGTAAAATTTCACTTGTTTCAGCCGTTTTATAAACATTTATTTCTGCTGCACTAACAAAATTATTTACTGCAGATGTTGCTCTTAATTTTACATAACGAGCTTCAGTTGCTTCAAATTCAATAATTTTTTCTGTTGAATTATTTGCCCACGTTCCAGTAGAAACATGATTATAATTTTCTCCATCGGTGCTTACATACAATTTGTAACCTGTAATTATACCATTTACGCCTCCACCTTGTCTTGGAAAATAACTAAATTTATTTATATTATATTCCTCACCTAAATCTATTGTTATAGACTGAGGTATCTCCTTGTTATTATAAGCAGTATGCCATATACTATTAGGATTTCCATCAATAGCCTTTGATGCAGGTGCGTTTTCTCCTGCTGTTTCCTGACTAGTTGCTTTTGTAGTCATATTGCTTTGAGGTATTTTTAGTTGATTTTCAATTGATTCACCTTTTTTAACTGGTATTATTGCTTCTGTTTCATTTAGCCACTTAGTTAGCTTAATATCTAACTCCTTAACTTTATCAGGCATTTCATTAGCTAAATTATTTTTTTCTCCTATATCTTCCTTAAGATTAAATAGTTCAACTGGTCCATTAGAATAACTATTTTCAGCGTAATGCTTAATTAACTTATAGTCTCCATGTCTAATAGCTGCTGATGGAACAATATTTGGCCCTGAATCCGGATTAAAATGAGGAGTAAACCAACATAAAGTTTCTCTATCTAATTCCTCTTCAGTTACTAACATTGGTAGTAAACTTTTTCCATCTATAACTCTATCATCTGGCAACTCTACTCCTGCTGCTTCTGCAAAAGTTGGAAAATAATCTGAATGATGTATAATTTCATCACTTACTTTATTTTCTTCTATTTTGCCTTTCCACTTCATTACAGCTGGTATTCTTGTTCCACCCTCATAGTTATAACATTTCCCCTCTCTTAGCGGAGCATTACTAGTTACATCCCAATAATGAATACCTCCATTATCTGAAGTAAATATTATAATAGTATTTTCCTCTAATCCTAGCTCCTGTAAAGTGTCCATTATTTTTCCTAATGAATCATCTACACTTTCAATCATAGCTGCATACATCGGATTTTTATGATTTTCCGTTTTTTCTTTATTTTTATATTTTTGAACTAATTCGGGTTTACCTTCTAAAGGAGTATGAACTCCATAATGAGATAAATTTAAGAAAAATGGCTCATCTTTATTATCCTTTATAAATTCAACAGCTTCATCAGCAAGTCTATCAGTTAAATACTCACCAGTTTTTTTATTTTCTAATGTAGGTATTTTATATGGGTCAAAATAAGTCGGTGGTTGTCCTCTATAGTATCCACCTATGTTTATATCATATCCTTGATCCAAAGGTCCATAGCCTCTTGATGGGTCACCTAAATGCCATTTACCTATATGTGCACTTTTATATCCTGCTTCTTTTAACATTTCTGGAATAGTTATTTCATTCTTAGGTAAAAATGTTGGTTCTGGTGAAACTAAAAATCCATTTTGATTTATAAGTTTTGATGGATTTTCACCGGTTATATAAGCTTGTTCATTTTGCTCACAAAGTCTATCTACGCCATTCCTAGTTGTATCTCTACCTGTTAATATAGTAGCTCTACTTGGTGAACATAAATTTGACCCTGCATAAGCATCTGTAAACATTATTCCTTCTTCTGCTAATCTTTCTAAATTAGGAGTTTCATAATACTCACTTCCATATAAAGATGTGTCCGTATATCCCATATCATCTACTAACATAAATACTATGTTAGGTTTACTACCTGCTACTTCTCCATAATTACTTGTCGTGGCTTGTACTCTAGTTCCACTACCATAAATCATTGTAGAACTTATTATAAATGCTACAGCAACTGCCACTAGCCTTTTAACACTTTTCATATTATACCTCCAATATATTTAAATTAAAAAACTAATTTTTAGCATCTACTTTAACTTTACATACCTTAGTAAAATTACCTTCTTCAAGAGTAACTATAATATTTGCAGTCCCTTGGGAAATTCCTGTTGCTTTTCCGTTTTTTATAGTAGCTACTGATGGATTATCAGATTCCCAAAGAATATCTTTCTTTCCTTCCCCTTGTGATAAAACCTTTACATTTATCTTTTCACTATCATCTACTTTTATATTTATCTCTTCTGGTGTTATTTCAATTCCAGTTTCTAAATATTTGCTACTATATACCTTCGCAAAATCTATTTGCATATTTGCTGTTGCTCCATCCCCTTGTCCTGTTGCCCTAACTTTTATAATATGAATACCTTTTTCTAATGTAGGACTTTCATAAATCTTTTGTTGCATTGCTTTATTTGCTGAATATGCATTAACTATTACTTCTTCTCCACCATCTATTGATATAGCACATTTACCTAAAGAAGGTGCTTTATTACCATACAATTCAATTTTTTCCCCTTCAAATTTTACAGTGTAATATATATCATTTACATTACTTGCACCTTTACTTATGTTTATCCAATGTTCATCATTATTGTATTGACCACTACTTGGTGTAGTGCCTACCCAATTTCCATTAAACTTAAACTCATTAACTTCATTTCCAACACTAAAATCATTTACTATAATCACCTCTTCACTTGCTTTAGCTTCAAATAATATTGGGAATATCATTATTATAACTACTAATATCCCAAGCATTTTAAATAAACTTTTGTTTTTAATACCTAGTTTCATAACTAGTCCCCCTTATAACATTATTAAACTTATCTACTCAACCGCCTTTCACTTATTAATTTTATTGTCTAATTTAATATATTTAGATTTTCCCCTTATATTCATACTATTTTATTTTCATTCTAAAATTTATCAGATTATTTTTTTTATTTTGTATATTTATACTTGATTTAGAAAATTTCATCTTAAAATAGGCAACACAAATAAACCTACAATTAATGTAAGTTTTTTGAAATATAAATTTGGTTTTTAATTTTAGGATAACAACTTTACAATATTAAAATTAAAAGCCTTAAATTGAGCATCAAGATGAATATTGTCTAGCAACAAATCGCACAAAGGGAGCTATCGCTAGCAGATTATTTCATCCACTAATGTGACAACTCCCTTTTCATTAATTATAATTATACTACTCTTGTGAGTTAATCAATTATATATTTATTAAAGACTATTTCTTTGTTCTTACATTTATTGATATAGGTTTTGAAATTTCTCCATTTGAATATTTAGTTACTACCTTAAATCCATAGTTAGTATTGACTCTTAAATTTTCCGCTGTATAGCTAGTTTTATCAGCATCAATTGTATCTAAGACTTTTCCATCTTTATAAATTATATAAGAAACTAATCCAACTTTACTTTCTGGTGAACTCCAACTTAAATCTACTGTTTTATTACTTGCTATGCCTTTTAAATCTTTAGGTTTTTGTACAACTATTTCTTCTACATTATCCTCAGAGTTTATAAATAGTGTAGTTTTTTCAAGTAAGTTTTCATATGCTATTACTTTTTCATCTTCAGTTGTATTTTCATTTATTAAAATATCTTTTATTAAGTTTAAGCTCTCTATAAGTTCAACTCTTTCATTATTATTCTTATCAATAAATTCCTCTAATACATTTTCTGCATTTATTATAGATTCATTTATTTTATCCATAATTAAATCTATTGATACAAATGTTGGCTTTATTTCATATATTTCCGGTCTTCCAGAGCTATTTTCCCAAAGTAATTTAACTGATGAAATATCTCTTGGATTTTCTAAAGTAAACTCTTTTAACGCTTCATCTAAAGCTCCAAGTTCTATTATTTCTCCGTTAATTGTCTCTGCTATAACCTTAGCTCCTGATATGTTATCAGCACCTTGAACTATAGTAACTTTTGAAGTTAAGTTTCTATTAAATATTTTATGAGTTAATGTATCCCCTGAAACCAAGTCTCTACTTGGAATATATGCAGTATTCAAATCATTATCTCTTATATTTTCAGTTCTATTTACATAAGTTCCCTTTGCTGTTGCTGATGTTTTATATTCCTTTTTAGTTACATTTGTAGCAATCATTTTAACTCTTGTCCATGGCATTGTACTATCTACATCAGAAATTACTCTAATATATCTAGCTTCAATATCTAAATCTTTAATTAATGTTTCTGCTTGTGTTACTTTTCCAACATTTGTCCAATTTTCACCATCTACTGAATACTCTATATCACCTGATAAATAATCCGAACCAGGTCCTTGCACTATATGAATGTCTCTTATATGCTTAATCTTTCCATAATCTAATTGTACAAATTCTCCAAGTTTAATATCATCTGAACATACAAACTGTGATGAAATATCATGATCTGCTGCATATTTAGGCTGAATAAGTTGATTAGTACTTATTCTTCTATTAGTTGTAACTTCTGCAATATCAAAACCTTCAGTATAAACTTTAAAATCATCTATTGTAACTGTTGAATCTTTAATTGCTTTAATTCTAAAATACTTTCCAACTACTGGATCTTGTATTCTAAATGAAGTTTCTTTAGAAATCTCTTCCCATTGTACATTATCTATAGATCTTTCTATAATAAAATTATCTGAATTAATATTACCAACAGTTTCTACAGCTACAATTTGTTTAACATCATTTAAAGCTATACCTATACTATCTCCACTTTTAAATATCAATTCACCAACATTAGTTATTGATGTTACTTCTTCAGTTCCTTCTACACTTTTCTTTGGTTTTGCAGTTTGAGATTCTATGTTTCCTACTACTTTTTCTAAAGTTTTTCCTGTGTTAATCTTAAAATCTCTTATATATAAATGCTTATCTGAATCTTCATTAATTCTATATCTTATATATCTAGCTTCTATATCACATTGTACTAATAGATCATAATCATCCTCATTAACTTTAAGTTCTGTCCATACTTCTCCATCTATTGAGTATTCTAATGTTCCATTTGTTACAATATCTTCATCATAAGCTGTTCTACCCATTGATAAAAATACATCTTTTACTACTTCTACTGTACCTAAATCAAAGCCCATATATTGTCCAGCTTTAACAGTTTCTCCTGATACAAACCCAGAGTCATCTCTATCATCAACTATATATTGTGGTACATATATATCCTTAAGGAACCATCTATCATCTATTGGTCCTTCTATATTCATTATAGGTTTATAATTATATTTCTTTGTAAATATTTTATCTTCTAATATAGTTGTTTCATTATTAAAATATTTACTTCCAATATTATGAGATTCTCTTATAAATGGATCTACTACCTTTTCACCTATTATGCCCTTTAAACTATCTAGTTCTGCTAATGATTTCATTCCTTCATATTTCTTATTCCAGAATCCAACCATATCTCCATTTTGTATTGACTGTAGCATATCAATTATGTCTACTCCAATTTCACCATACTTTTCAAACTTAACTAATTGATTTTCCATTTGAGATAATAGAGTTTTATTATCTAATTTCTCTCTTAATTTATCTGGAGTTATTATCATAGTTTCAAATTCACTTTTTAACTTATCTAATTCTAATGAAACATCTTCTCCATTTTCCCATTTTGACCACATATTATCCATAAGTGATTTTAACTCTGGTGAATCCGGTCTACCAGTATCTAATCTAGTTGAATGATTTGAAATATATTTTAATTCTGCTGCTGCATCTTTTCCTACAATATCCAATGCAGTATTCCAAGATCTATCTGCATCATAATTTTTAGTATTCCATGCATAATCTGCACCTGTTAAAGTTGATATTTTTGAAGCTTCTGCAAATCTCATTGGATTAACTAAAAATCCTGACATTTTATCATCTAAGTTAGTATCTAAATCATATATTGGTCCTAATCCTAATTTTTCTTCTTTATAATCATTAACAGGATAGTTCCACCATAACATCATCTTTTTACCATATATATCTGATATTTCACTTGCATGTTCATAACTAACACCATTAGCTGGTACAACATGTATCCCTGTCCACATTACTTCTATATCCTCATGTAATGTTCCAGCAAAATCCTTTGTATATTGACCAATAACGCCCTCGTTAACCATTCCACTTCCCCAATAATCTTTTGGAACTGTTATTATAGATTTAACACCTTCTTTTACCTTTACAAATTCATCATTAAATCTATTAGTAACTTCTGCATGCTTAGCACCTTGACTATTTTCTATATCATCCCAAAGAATAGAAAATCTTCTCACACCCATATCATATAATGTTTGAGCTTTATTAAGTAAGGCTTGGAAATCTGCTTCTCCTTCTTCACCATCAAATCTTATATCTATTCCTGGAGATATACCAAATACAAAATCAACCTTATTTTCATCTGCTACTTGAATTAATTCTTTCATTCTCTCAAGTTCTGATTCTGGATAAGGTTCTCTCCATAAATCTCTATGATATGGGTCTGATTTTGGAGCATATATATATGCATTCATTTTATTCTCACCGTACATTCTAAATTGATCTAATCTTTCTTCTTGAGACCATGGTGCTCCATAAAAACCTTCAACTACAGCTCTTAACTTTATACTTGGCTCATCTTTTATAACAACTTCTTCAATATTCTTATCATTATCACTATTTATTATTTGTTTTAATGTTTGAACCCCATAAAAAGTACCTGTTTCATCATTACCTCTAATTATAATTTTATCTTCATCTAAACCATCATTAGTTACTAAAACATACCCATCACCTTTAGTAACTGTAGATGTATCAACTCCTAATGTTGCAATAGCTTCTTCCATTTCTACTATGTTATCATTAGCTTCACCAATGTAAATAGTAGTATCTCCTTCAACTAGTGTTTCATTAACACTTATATCCATAGACTCTAAAATAGTCTTTAATAACTCTACTGCATATGTATCAGCTTCACTTGCACCTACTATATTAATAGTTGCTGTTAACTCTATTTGCCCCTCTAATACTTCCATACTTTGAGGAAGTGGATTAATTATTAGTTTATCCTTTGATAAACTATTTACACTACTTACAATTTCATTAGTTATATCCGCTGTAGCTTGTACTCCTATTGTTCCTATTGAATTTATTGCCAATACCGTTGCTAAACACACACCTATTTTCCTTGCAAACTTTACTCTTGCCATAATAATTTCCCCCTTCATTCTCGACAATTTAATGTATATTTTTTCATTTTATTCCTTTTATACTGTTTTTAACCTTTTATTCTCAATAAAAGGTTACCATATAACCATTTAAATGTAAATGGTTTCTTGATTTATAGACCGCCCCTGTGGTGTAAAATTTACCAACTATTATAGATAGTAGCCAGAGTATATAACTTTAGATGAAAGAATAAAATAAATTCTTCTATACTATTACTCCTTTCTAACTCGTTATCGATACAAAGAAATATTCTTATACAAACGTTTGTTCACAATATATATCATTAATAGAAAAGAAGCTACATATCTCTATGTAACTTCCTTACCCATGGTGCATAATATTTTTCAAATAAACTTATTTTTTATTCTGATTCTCTTAATCTTTATTTTCAGTATTTCCATCTAGCCTAATTGGAAGGATTATATTATCATAAACATTAAGCATTGGCACTAGATTATAGTTCTGAAATATAAATCCAATTTGTCTTCTTCTAAATATAGTTTGGTCCTCATCGGACATTTTAGATATTTCATTTCCATCAACTATAACAGTTCCTTCACTTGGTATGTCCAGCCCTCCAATCATATTTAAAACAGTAGATTTTCCACTTCCAGAGCTCCCTACAATAGCAACAAACTCACCTTTTTCTACTGATAAATTTATTCCATCTAAAGCCTTAACTAAGCTTTCATCTTCACCATAATATTTTTTTAAGTTTTTTACTTCTAAAATTGACATTTAAGTACCTTCCTTTCAATATCTACTGTACATAGTTGTGCACTAGATTCCTTTCTTGTTTTAACTA
>JAVXGR010000040.1:0-15166 GCA_036657335.1 Clostridium sp.
AGCTTTTAGCAAAATCGGACACATTGAACAGGGAATTAAACAAGATTTATAGATTTTTATAGATTTTTGGCAACGGAAGTAATAGACTTGAAGGAAATCTTAAAATTAGAGAAAAATCAACAACTAAGAAATTTGGAGATAACTTCAAAGATTTACCCATCACTATAAGATTTAGCAATAAAGTAACTTAAAAAAATATTAATAAAACTAAAAAAAAATTAAAAATAGGGAGAAAATTATTAAGAGAACAAAGAAAGCTTTCAAGGAAATATGAGAGTTTAAAACTAAAAAATAAAAAATAAAAAAGAAGGAGGAAATGCTACTAGACAAAGTACCCAAGGCTATTTAGAGAATTAACGCCTTTGGAGTATCATATCAAATGTTATTAGTATAATTTATTATATGAAAGCAGATACGATGAGGAGGGAAAAATCTCCGCATAGGTATATTATCCATATTTTAAGTAGCAAAAATTATATTATGAAATGTTCTGAATATCTATATGACTCAGTTAAAAGTATCTGGAATTCTTACTACACACATCCATTTGTTGCGGGCATAGGAAATGGTACTTTAGACGTAGAAAAGTTTAAATTTTATTTAATTCAAGATTATTTATATCTTCTTGACTATGCTAAGGTATTTGCCCTAGGAATAGTTAAAGCAACTGATGAGCAAACAATGAGAGATTTTTCTGTGATGGTTCATGACATACTGAACGGAGAAATGAAAATACATAAAAGCTATATGAAAAAGCTAGGTATAAGTGCTGCCGATATCAAAAATGTAACTCCATCATTGAGTAATACCTCTTATACTAATTATATGCTATCTGTATCTCACTGTGGAACTCTTACAGATTTAGCAGTAGCAATATTATCCTGTGCCTGGAGTTATGAACTAATAGCTACAGAACTAAGTAATATAGAAAATTCTATAAATCACCCCTTCTACGGAGAATGGATAAGTGGTTATACATCTAACGAATATAAAGAAACTACAAAATGGTGTATAGATTTAGTTGATTCTCTTGCAGAAAATGCTTCTGAGAAAGAATTAGAAAGACTTAGAGAGATATTTATTACTTGTAGTAAGTATGAGTATAACTTTTGGGAGATGTCTTTCAATATGAGTTTTAATTAAAAAGGAGAGTTACAATCATATGTTAGACTTTAAAAACATTACCTTTAAATACCCTAATACTGAACACAAAGTTATAGATGATCTTAGCTTTAAAATTAATAAAGGTGACTTTGTAAGTATTATAGGTGCAAGTGGATGCGGTAAAAGTACTATATTCAGATTAATAAGTTCTCTTGAAAAAACATCAATTGGAGAAATTTTAATTGAAGGTAAAAACATATCTAACTTTAAATCTAAAATTGGATATATGCCTCAAAAGGACTTACTACTACCATTTAGAACAATACTTCAAAATGCATCTATTCCCCTGGAAATACAAGGAAAATCTAAATTTGAATCTAATAATATTGCTTCAGATTTATTAAAGGAGTTTGGTCTTCATAAATATGAATCTAAATTTCCAAAGGATTTATCAGGAGGCATGAAACAGAGAATTTCATTTATAAGAACCTTGCTTACAGGAGCAAATTTAATGATTTTAGACGAGCCTTTTAGTGCTTTAGATGCCTTAACAAAAATGACAATGCAAGAATGGCTTTTAAATCAAAAGCTTAAATATGATAAAACTATTTTATTCATAACTCATGATGTAGATGAAGCTATTTTTCTATCTAATAAAATTCTTGTGGTAACCGATACTCCTATAAAATCTTTAAAAGAAATTTCTGTTCCGTTACCAAAAGAAAGAACCCATGATATGATGAATTGCTGTGATATTATTAAACTTAAGGAAAGCCTTATAGAACAATTGAGACCTAAAGTTTCAATTTAAACACTATTAATAAAAAATAAATATAAGGGTGGTTATATGAAAAAATATAAACCTGCTATTGTTTTAGGTAGCATACTAATAATTTTATGGGAGATACTTTCAAGATTAATAGACGCAATGTATATTCTTCCTTCTCCTAGCGCCATAGTAATAAAAATTTGGGAGCTTAGAGTTCCACTTTTTACAGTCCATCTTCCATCCACACTTTTAGTAACTATGATAGGTATTTTTATAGCGGTAATTTTAGGAGTATTCTTGGCTACTTTAATGAATACTAGCGAAAAACTAGAAAACGCTCTTTATCCTCTAGTCATAGCTACACAAACTATACCTATAACTGCATTAGCTCCATTATTTGTACTTTGGTTTGGTTATGGTATATGGAGTAAAGTGGTAGTTACTGTACTAATAACTTTTTTCCCTATAACCATCAGTTTTTATGATGGTTTACGTTCTACAAAAAGAGAAATGGAGGAACTATTACTAACTTATGGTGCAAGTAAAACTCAAATTTTTATAAAGTTAAAAATACCAAGTGCACTTCCAAGTTTCTTTACGGCATTAAAAATGTCAATTCCACTTAGTCTAATTGGAGCTGCCATAGGTGAGTGGTTAGGAGCTCAAAGCGGTCTTGGTTACTTTAGTAAAAGAATGATGACTCAGCTAGATGGTGCTGGAGTTTTTGCACCTATAGTTATACTCTCATTTCTTGCAATAGTTTTAGTATTTATTGTTAATATCATAGAATCTAAAATTATAACATGGAGGAATGAACTGTAATAGATTAATATAACGGTATTGTATACGAAAGGATTTTTAATTATGAAACTTAAAAAAATATTTTCAATAACTTTAGCTCTTATTATGGGAACTTCACTTATAGCCTGTAATAATTCAGGCTATAAGGATAAAAAAGATCATGATAAAGCTTTACAAGAAATTGATGTTGTCCTAGATTGGTATCCCAATGCGGTACATAGCTTCATTTATACAGCAATAGAAAAGGGGTATTTTTCAGATGAAGGATTAAAAGTTAATCTTAAATTTCCATCTAATCCAACTGACCCACTGGCACTACCAGCTGCTGGAAAAGCAGATTTTGGCATGTATTATCTTCAAGATGTTGTTATGGCTCGTGTAAATGAAAAAATACCTGTTAAATCAGTTGGTGCTATTGTTCAATCTCCTTTAAACATAGTACTATCATTAAAGGAAAATAATATAACTACACCAAAAGATTTAGTTAATAAAACAGTTGGATACTCTAGTAATCCATTAAGTGAAGAACTAATAAAAACCATGCTTACTGATAATAATGAGGATCCTAATTCTGTTAATTTAATTGATGTTGGATTTGAATTAATGTCATCAATGACCACTAAACAAGTAGATGCAACCATAGGTGCTTTAGTAAACCACGAAGTACCTGTAATGAAAAAAGAAGGTCATGATGTTAACTACTTCTCCCCTGTAGACTTTGGAGTTCCAAATTACTATGAGCTTGTTTTTGTAACTAATGAGAAAACTGATTCTAATTTGTCAGAAAGATTTTTAAAGGGATGCAAAAAAGGTTTTGATTATACTAAGAATAATCCAAAAGATGCTTTGAAGATTTTACTGGATAATGAAGAAAAGGCTAATTTTCCTTTAACTGAATCTGTAGAAAAAGAAAGCTTAGATATGCTTTTACCATTAATGGAGACAGATTCTTCTAAATTCCTAAATCAAGAAGAATCTGTTTGGCAAGAAAATATAAATTGGTTAAAAGAAAAGGGTTTAATAAAGTCTTCTATTGATGCAAAGGATGTATTTACTAATGTTTTAAACTAATACTTATAAAAGGTACACACAAGACATTAAAGTCATTGCGTGTACCTTTTATATAATGTAATTTATTATAATACTACACTATAATTTTTTTCCATCTACCTCGTTTAAACCTTACAAATAATAGTAAACCTCTAAATCCTAAATCTACCCCCATAACAAGCCATGCACCAAATAATCCAAAGTTGAAAACAATAACAAATAAATATGTCAATGTTAGTCGTACACCCCAAACTCCCGTTATTGCTGCAACTAGTACATATCTAGTGTCTCCAGCCCCACGTAATGCACCTGAAAATCCCATGCTAGCTGCTAAAAATGGTTGTGATATTGCAACTATCTTTAGACATACTCTTGCTTGAGATAGGGTTTCTGGATCATTAGTAAATATGCCTAGTATTAAATCCGGGAAGAAAAATAATATCAACCCCATACAAGACATAAATATTACGCCCATATTTACAGCCATAAATCCACTCTTCTCTGCCATCTTAGGATCCTCCGCACCTAGGTATTGTCCTACTAAGGTGGTGGCAGCTAATGCAAATCCAAATCCAATATTATAGGATAATGATTCGGCTGTACTTGCAACTCTATGTGCTGCGTATACTGTGGTTCCTAAATTCGCAATTATTCTTGTAAATAATAACATACCAAATCTCATGAGAAACTGCTCAATAGCTGCTGGTATCCCTATATTTAACATTCTTTTAATTATTAAATAATTAAGTTTAAACCTTTCTTTAACATCTACGATTAGTTTGGATTTACTATTAAATATAATATATAAAATTAGTATGCCAGCTATTGCTCTTGAAACAGCTGTGGAAATAGCAGCACCGCTTACCCCTAATCCTGCCCCAGGAATAAATACTTCCAATCCAAATATTTCAATAGTTCTACTTGGAAAAATTAAAAAGAAGTTACCTATTATGTTTAAAATATTTGCCCCACCGTTAATCAACATAGGAGTTTTAGTATCCCCTATCCCTCTTAGAACACCGGACATTATAATAGTTATTATCATAAAAGGTAATGCTAAATTAGTAATTTTAAAATAAGCTACCCCCATAGGAAATACATCTGGTTCTGCTCCCATTCCTGAGATTATAGACCTTGCAAATACAAGCGCTAATACTGTAAATACTAAAGCTAAGATTACACTTACTAGTAGTGCCTGTTTAGCCACTTCACCAGCTTCCTTTTCCTTCTTTGCTCCTATTGCTCGTGCAACTAATGCTGTTGCACCCACACTAATAGCAGAAAAAACACCCAGTGCTGTATCTGTTGGAGTTTGACTTAATCCTACGGCACTAATGGCTACCACACCTAGTTTCCCTACCATAGCCATATCAGCAAATCCAAGTAAAGTTTGCATAACCATTTCAATAATAGCAGGTAATGCTAGTTTGAACGTATATTTAATAAGATACTTTTTACTATATTCATGTTTCCATGTATCATCTGTATCTGCATAAATTTGAAGATCAGATCCCTCACTAATTTCATCTTCATGAGATAAACTCTTTACATTTTTATTTTTTTCTAGTATATCTTCTTCTAAATGTTTCCCTCCCATAATTATAAATCCCCCCATGGTATTTCTTTAATAATGCAACTTTTTTCTCTCTTAAAATCATTACTTATGTATATGTACATATATAAGTATATTACAATCCACAATATTTTTCATGAATATTTCGAAATTTCATTATATTTTTGGTTTGTTATTCTTATTCAATGAATTATTATGCTTTTTATAATGAAGACTAAAATTATTGAAATATTTTATTTTACAATATATAAGGTAAGTTCAATTGAATTTGTATACAAATTGTAACCTTATATTTCATTTTATTACAATATTTATTGATAATATATGCTATAATATAACTACAATATAACTTTCTGATAGTTCCTCTTGCTTTTTCAAAGCCCCATTTAGAATTTATTATGAAGTCAAAATTCCATAATAAATCATAGATAGGGCTTTGTATTTTAATTTATATATTTCCAAGTATATTTTTAAACTCTAAACATGTACCTTCAATATTCTCTGCCTGTAATATGCTAGAAACAACAGCAATTCCATTAAGATTTTCTAATATATCTCTTCTTAAATTTTCCGTTGTGATTCCACCTATACCATATAAAGGTATGGAGACTACCTGTCTTATTTCTCGTAAAGTCTCTATACTCATAACCGCCGCATCACTCTTAGTTGTAGTTGAAAATAATGCTCCCACCCCTAAGTTATTGGCACCATGTTTTTCTGCTTCTATAGCCTCATATTTATTGTGAACAGTTATTCCAATAATTTTATTTGGTCCTAGAATTTTTCTTGCAATATCTATTTTCATATCATCTTGACCTAGATGAACTCCATGTGCATCCACAGCCTGTGCTATATCTATTCTATCATTTACTAAAAAAACTGCATCATATTTATGACATAGTTCCTTAAATGCCCTTGCTTCTCTTTCCATGATTCTGGTATTCGTATTTTTACTTCTATACTGAACCATAGATACTCCAGAACTTAGACTTTTTTCTACTTTTTTCAATAATTCTTCAAAATTTATTCTATAATCCGTTACTAAGTATAATTTTCTATCTTTAATCATAGCTACTACCCTCTTGAGTATTTATTTTTTCTCGAAGTCTCCTAATTCACTTAGTTCTTCCACGGTAATTAAATTTATCATATCTAACATTTTAAGCTTGAAGCTTAATAGTCCATCTTTTTTATTTAAACTACCTAAGGCTAATTCACCGCATATGCCAAAGCTTGTTACTGCTCTCAAAGCTGCCTGTAGTCTATCTTCATTGGTATCATACATTGCAATTGCAGTAGTTAAAACAGCTCCTAGCATACATCCAGTTCCTGTTAAATCACTCATTATTGATACACCATTATATACAAAGTAAGCTTCGTGGCCATTCGTTATATAGTCTTTCTCTCCTGTTACTACCACTATAGCCTGAATTTCCTTTGCAAATTCATCTATTTTATCTGTAACATCTTTGCTTAATTCTGTATCTAAAGAATCTATGCCTATATGCTTTGTGCTCTCCCCTATTAATGTTTTAATTTCTGATAAATTTCCTTTTAATAATGAAATTTTATGATTTTTTAAAAGGTTTACACAAAAATTTAGTCTTAATTTAGAGGCTTGCACACCTACAGGATCCAATACTATTGGAATATTATTATCATTTGCAACCTTCATAGATATCTCCATAGATTCCATGGTATAAGGTTCTAGTGTGCCTATATTTATTAAAAGTCCACTTGCAATTGAAGTTATTTCTCTTAATTCATCATGATGTGTTGCCATTAAGGGTTTACCACCATAACATATTGTTGTTTGTGCTAAATCGTTCATTGTTACATAATTAGTTATTATATGTATCATTGGACTTGAATTATTTTCTATCATCATAAACCTCCAATAAATAATATTAATTATTAAATCATTTTATCTTATGTATTTTTAAAATCTAAAGTTTAAATTTTGAATTTTACATTCCGGATTTCTTATATAATTCATAAAAGTGATGAGTTGGTCCAACACCTTTACCCAATTTAAAGCCATGTTCAATAGCTAAGGTTATGTATTTTTTTGACTCTGTAACTGCCTCTTTCATAGTCAAGCCTTTAGCTAAATTAGCCGCTATTGTGGATGAAAGAGTACATCCTGTACCATGTGTATGGGTTGTATCTATTCTTTCCTGTGGAAATATATAGAACTTCTCTCCGTCATATAATAAATCTGTAGCCTTATCCTTTAAATGACCACCTTTTACCAAGACTGCCTTAGGTCCCATTTTCTTTAAATCTATAGCCGCTTGTTTCATATCCTCAATATTTATAATTTCTCTATTTAGTAATTCTTCTGCCTCTGGTAGATTAGGTGTTATTAAATCAGCCAAGGGTATTAACTCTTTAATTAATGTTTCTTTAGCATCCTCCGATAATAGTTTAAATCCACTTTTAGAAATCATTACAGGATCTAAAACAACTGGAGGTAAATTTTCTATAGCTCTTAAACTATCTCCTATAGCTTTAATGGACTCACATTTAGATACCATACCTATTTTTACTGCATTGACTTCTATATCCTCAAAAATAACCTCTATTTGTTTTTTAATCATTTCTGGTGATATATCTTGAATTCCAAATACCCCTTGAGTATTTTGAGCTGTTATTGCCGTAATAACACTCATACCATATACCCCATTAGCTGAAAAAGCCTTTATATCAGCTTGTATTCCAGCTCCTCCGCAACTATCTGACCCCGCAATTGAAAGTGCATTAATCATTATAACTCCCCCTTTTACTTTGTATATTTAAATTATATGCTTTTTGTTTTATATTTTCAATAATTGCAAATAGCACTATAAATCACCTATAACTAAATTAAATTTTAGCTCTACTAATTCGTACTGGCTTACCCTTAATAATTATTTCTTTATTGTTCTTTAAAACGTCATTACCTTTTCCGTTTAATATATCTACAAAGGCACAATTGTCTTGAACATCAATAATTCCTACATCTTTACCTGTTAAATCATCTAAGTTCCCAAAGGAACCTAGTACATCAATATTTCTTATCTTCTTTTTTTTACCTGCACTAATATGTATCTTAACTATATCACTATGTATGCTTTCTTTTCTGACTACTATTGCTTCTACTACATTCCTTTGTGACTCTTTAAGTACTTTCTTACCCATGCTCACTTCTTCATTAGTGCATTCTATACCATCTTCTATATTATACCCTATGTACTCCTGTATTTGCATAAAATATCTTCTCTCATATGGTGCCATAAAAGTAATGGCTGAGCCTTCCTTTCCTGCTCTTCCTGTTCGCCCGATTCTATGAACATAACTTTCTCTTTCCATAGGCACTTCATAGTTAAATACATGAGTTATACTATCTACATGTATTCCTCTAGATGCTATATCAGTTGCCACTAAAATCTTAAACTCTTTATTTTTAAATCTCTCCATGGTCTTCAGCCTATCTCTCTGTTCCATATCTCCATGAAGTTGTTCTACTGAAAAACCTTCCTTGTTTAATTCTTCAAATACTTCCTTTACTTTGCCTCTTGTATTACAAAAAATAATTGCTCCTTCAGGGTTTTCAGCGTATATAGTTCTACATAATATATTAAGCTTACTCCTCTGATCAACAGCTAAGCAACTTTCCTTTATTTTGTCTCTATTGAATATTTTTGATTGTATATTTAAAATATGTGGGTCACTCATATAATTTTTACATAAACGCTCTATCTGTTCTGGTAAAGTAGCGGAAAACAAAGCTGTTACTCTATCCTTAGGTAACTCACCCAATATTTCCTGTATTTGATCTATAAACCCCATGTTAAGCATTTTGTCTGCTTCATCAATTACTGCAAATTTTAATTTTTCAAGCTTTAGATTACCCTTACTTATATGATCCATTATTCTACCTGGTGTACCAACTACTATATGAACTCTTTGCTTTAATTCTCTTACTTGTTCAGCGAAGGATTGTTTTCCAAATACTGCAGCTACCCTAACCCTTTTTAATCTACCTATATTAGAAATATCCTCTTTAACTTGAAGTGCTAGTTCCCTTGTTGGCACTAATACTAAGCCTTGAATCATTGAGTTTTCTATTTCTACACTTTCACATAATGGAATACCAAAACTAGCTGTTTTTCCACTTCCAGTTTGAGATTTCACTATAATATCAATATTATTAAGCATAGAAGGTATAGTTTCTATCTGAACCTCAGAAGGCTCTGTAAATCCTAAATTTCCTATGGCTTTTAATATGTCCCCACTTAAATTAAATTCATTAAATTCTTTATTCATATAATTCTCCTCTTCCTTCTTTTACGTACCTTATACTATACCATAGCTTTATCCTATTTTCTAACTTAAATTTAAATTGATAAAAGAAAATAAAATATTAAAAATATGTAGTAATATATAGACTCATCCTTGATTATTCACAGAAAAATAAAAACCATGTGTAACATGGCTTAGATAGTATGATTATTAAATTTTATCTTTTTACTTAAAAAGTGAAAAGAGGTATAGAAAAAGAGATTCAAATTTGTTCATGAATAATTCAGGCTCATATATATTAAACCGAAAGAAAAATATATATGATGAATAATATAAAAACCAGTGACATTTTATGTTAATCACTGGCTTTTATATTTCACCTTAGTGTTTGATTATTTATTCACTGGTAAGTTTATCATTTCTCTTGTTTTGAGAAGCTGCTCCAACCTTAACTCCGTTTATAATTCCTAAATCAGAGTTATCTTTTGGATGCATTTTTCTTAAATCTGCACTACTTTTCTCTCTATCTTTTTCTCTATTTTTGTTATTATGCATAATATGCTCCTTTCGTACTTATCTAAGTAACTACTAGGATTCTAGTATTCTCTAAATGCATACTTTTATTCTAGGTACAACATGCATATAACTTTAGTAACTATTACTTATTTTTCTATTGTTTACATCTTACTCTAAGAGGAATATTCATAGCCATAGATAATTCCTTACAGCGTTGAATTTGTTCACTGGTAATATCATCTACAACTGAAAATTGAACCTCTTTAACATATTGCTTTACTTCCTCTGCAAATAAAAGTAAGCTATCAAAAGACTTTATCCCAAACTTTGGCTTACATAGTGCAAGATATTCTTCCTTAGAAGGTGCATTTAAACTAATAGAAACTGAATCCATAAGTCCTTCTAACATAATTTCCGTATTTTTCCCATGAATAAGGTTTGCTAATCCATTTGTATTTAATCTGATTTTTATTTTACTTATAGATCTTATGTACTTACATACCTCAACTACTTCGTAAATACGCTCCAAAGGCTCTCCATAACCACAAAACACTACTTCTGAATATTTTGATAAATCCCATTTTTTAAATTCTTCTATTATTTCTGAAAGTTCTGGTTCTCTCTCAAGCCATAAACTTCCACTTCCCCCCACACTTTCACCTTCATTTCTTAAACAGAAAGTACAATCACATGGACAATGATTAGTAATATTAACATATAAACTATTTGCTATTTCATATAATATAGTCATTTTTACACCCCAATCTTAAAATTTATTTTATAACTTTCATTTAAACTTAAATTTATCTTATTCATCAGTATTACTTAGCTTCCTAGTGATTGAATAAAACCTATAAATTATAACATTAACTCCCTCAAAAATGGTTCGTACATTATTCCTTCCCTACCTAATATATTAAATTTAGATGTATGCTCAATTGCATGTTCTATGAAAGTACTTGCTTTATTTACAGCTACATCAAAATCATAATTTTTCACAAGCATACCACAAAGTATTGAAGCAAATATATCCCCAGTACCACTATAAGACATATTATTATACTTAGACTTTGATATTATAAATATATCATCTGTAGAATCATATGCTAAATTGCTAATACTATCTCCTTCAACTATACCAGTTATTACAACCTTTTTAGGTCCCATTGCACTTATATCTTTAGCCATATTCTTTATTAGACTTAAATTAAGTGCTTGCACATCATATTCTTTTTCTGTAAGTATACAGGCTTCTGTAAGATTAGGCGTAACTATATGGGCATACTTAATAAGATTTTTTATCTTATTACACATTCCTGAAGTATATGTTCCGTATAGTTTACCATGATCACCCATAACAGGATCAACAAATATTAATGACTCACTATGTTTTAGCATAAAATTCAAAACAATGTCTATTTGTTTTTCTGAACCTAGAAACCCTGAATATATACAATCAAACTTAAAGCCAAGTTCTTCCCAAGACCTTTCATAGTTAATCATTTCCTCAGTAAAATCTAAAAATGAATATTTTGGGTAACCAGTCTGACAGGATAATATTGCTGTAGGAAATGGACAGCTTTCTATACCTAAGATTGCTAATATTGGAATAGCAACTGTAAGCGAGCATTTTCCAAGCCCTGACATATCGTTTATTGTTACAACTTTCTTTATTCCTGTATCCATACACATACCTCACTAATATCTAATATTATTTTCCGTAAATCACATTGCTAAATTATCTATATGTAACTTCTACTAATAGACTATATTTCCTTAGTTACTTAAAAATATATCAATAATAATGGAAAAAATCAAGTGTACCCATACAATAATAAGGTTAAAAATTTAATATATGATTTATTAAGGTAAATATTAAGTTTTCCTTAATTTTGTTACATATTCCTTATTATCTTCTTACATAGGTTTTAACCTTTATTACATTTACCACATATTTAACTTATATAGGTTTTATTATCTTCTATATTATTATATAATACTTTCACTGTATAAAATAAATAAATGAGGTGAAGTAATGTCTGCAGTTTTAGAAATTAAAAATATAAGTAAAACTATGGGGAAACGTAAAATCATAGATGACCTTAGTTTATCCGTAAATGGAGGTGAAATATTTGGGTTTTTAGGACCTAATGGAGCTGGTAAAACTACTACTATTAAGATGATTACTGGTCTATTAAAAATAGATCAAGGTGAAATAATTATTTGTGGTAAAAACGTTAAAAATGATTATGAATCTGCATTATCTAATGTTGGTTGTATTATTGAAAATCCTGAAATGTATGGATATCTAACAGGACGAGTAAACTTAGAAATATTTAGTCGTATGCATGAGAATATTTCTAAGGAAAGAATTACTGAAGTAATTAATATGGTTAAATTGAACAATCGTATAGATGAAAAGGTGAAGAAGTATTCATTAGGTATGCGTCAACGTTTAGGTGTTGCTCAAGCCTTGCTTCATAAACCAAAGCTTCTTATTTTAGATGAGCCAACTAATGGATTAGATCCTGCTGGTATAAAAGAACTTCGTGATAACTTAAAGGAACTTTCACAAAAGGAAGGTCTAGCTGTTCTGGTTTCTAGCCACCTTTTAAGTGAAATGGAGTCAATGTGTGATAGATTCGGAATCATTGATAATGGTCGTATAATTGACATTAAATCCTTAAAAGAAATTAAAGCTACAAAAAGTAATAGTGTTAGTACTTACGCCCTAGATGTAAGTGACTTAGATAAGGCTATTGATATTATTCATAGCTTTAAAGAGGATTTACTAGTAACTAAGGAAAATAACCAACTACACTTAAGTCTATCTAAAGAAGATATTGCGGAAATAAATAAATTACTAGTTGCAAATGATATTAATGTATATGAAATTTCCCATGTTTCTTCTAGTTTAGAAGAAAAATTCATGGAAATAACTAATAAGTCTAACAATCAAATTTTATAATTTTATTATTGAAGGAGTGTTTTAAATGGGTAAATTTATAGGACTTATAAAAAATGAATTTACTAAGCAATATAAAAAAATTAGTATTGTTGTTTTAACTGCATTACTATTAATTTTTGCTATGGGTATGCCATTTTTATTTAAGTATATGGAAAATAGAGATTTCAATACTAGTTATTATTTAGAAAATTATAAACATCAAATTTCCAATTACACAATGGAGATGGAATCTTTAAAAAACAAAACCGATGATATTTCAAAGCTAACTGCTAAAACTATTCAGTTAAATATTGATTATACCAACTTTTTATTGGATAACAAAATAGGCTACGGTGAATGGCGTAAAGAGGTTGTAGATTTGACACTTCAGAAACAAGCTACAATTTTAGCAATTGAATCTTTATTAGATAATTATAGTGAAGATAATATATTAAAAGTAATTTATCTTGTAGATCCTCAAATTTTAAGTGAATTTTCTAAATTAACTGATGAAGAGCTTAAATCTAAAAAGACTGAACTAGAAAAAGAATATAAAACCTTCCATGAAAATTTGAAAAATAATGATTATAAAAAATATGTGAAAGAAAATTTAGCATCTTATCTTTCTACATTAAAAGAGTTGAAAGAATCTTTAAAGATTTTTGAAACGGAACTAAAAAAAGATTCTACAAGTAAAGTTCTAATAGAGTCAGTAGAATCTACTAAAATCCAAATATCTATGCAGGAAGAATTTATTAAGATTCTTCAATATAGATATGATAATGATGTATCATCAGAAAGTAGCGACTGGAGAAATTCAACTTTAGAAAATATTGCCATGTGTATTCCAGTAAAATATGAGAAGCCTATTTCTGAAGATGAATTTAAAAGTAACTACTCTTATGATATACAACAAGGTTTAACCTATGAAAAACACTTGGAAAAACATAAACTACGAGTTCAAGAAAATATAGAACAAATTGAAATAAATTGGTATAGTTTAAATAAAAATATGCCCCAGCTTGGCTTTGCTAAGGATGCAAAGAATGCTGTTAATTCTACTTATTTAATCTATGTATCTATTTTAGTTTTTTTATGTGTAATGATAGGCGGAAATATTGTTTCTAGTGAATTCTCTAAGGGCACTATTAGACTTCTTATTTCAAGACCTGTTTCAAGATGGAAACTATTACTTTCCAAACTTATACTAGTAACTTTAATTGGATATATACTCTTATTCATTTCTATTGCACTTACAACCTTGAGCAGTGGAATAGCCTATGGATTCAATGGATTATCCACTCCAATTTTAAGTTACGCTAATAATGCAGTTATAGAACAAAGCTTCTTTAGTTATATTATGCCTTCTTTATTATTTGCAAGCATTAGTTTAATATTTGCTATTAGTTTAGCTTTTACTATATCTACTTTAATAAAGAATACAGCCTTAGCTGTTGGACTTACAATCTTCTTATATTTATCAGGATTAACAGCTTCTATGTTTATGGCACAGCTTAAAATGACTTGGGTGGCATATACACCTTTACCTTATATAAATTTATCAAATGTTCTGCCCGAATCCTATGTATTGTCTAACTTTAGAGAAGCATTTGGTGTTGAACTACTACCTAATCTAGGAGCTATAGAGTTAGTTGTATTATCTATAGTACTTATTATAGTTTCATTCCTAGTATTTAACAAACAAGATGTTAAAAATTAACTGTATCTATTATAATTAAGTTTATAAACCATGTACTTTATTTATTATATAACATCTAAGATGCATAAATAAAGTTTACTTTTAAAATCTATATTTTTAATAGAAGAAAGATTTTTTATCTATACTAAGTTTTTATAAATAGTACTTTGTAAATTTCTGCATTTTAAAAAAGTCTAAGAGGACAATTATATCCTCTTAGACTTTTTGCTATTATTTGTCAGTAGCTTTAGATTGCTTAGCTGTGCCATCATTAAATACGGCTTTTGCACTTTCTACTCTTGGATCATGATTAATATGTTTATGAGTATGGGTCTTAGATTTCTTCATTTTATAAATCTGGGCGTAAAACCACTATCCTTTTAAGGTAGCGGATGTAAGCCCTAACCTTGGTTTTGTATATAC
>JAVXGR010000041.1:0-14237 GCA_036657335.1 Clostridium sp.
GCAAATTATTTACATTGACATATTGTCATTAGAACCATCACCACATAACCTTACATATTTATGAATTAATTCAATTAAAATCAAGGTGGTGAAAAAGCCTAAATCCTTAATAATGGTTAAAAGTAAATATTATGTTTTTATATAAATTTATACAAACTAACTGTCCGTAGGTCAGACATATACATATACATATACATATACATATACATATCTACATCTACATATTTTATATATAGATATGACCTATATATAAAATAAAAAGCTATAAGGATTTAAAATCTATCCTGTATAAATCACAGTTTCAATTTTAAATTCTTATAGCTTTTGTTATTTAATTATTTTCATCCTTAAAATTTTTCAAATTTAATTGTTGTAAATTAAATTGTTCTATCCTTAAATAAATCTAACTTTTATCACACCTTAAGAATTTACTTTATATATGAACAACAGTAGTCAGCAACTTCATTTACAAGTACTTTAAATTTAGAATTTGAAGGAACTTCAAAAGCTTCTCCTTCTTTGTATGTAACAAAACAATCTGTTCCAGGTAGTTTTACATTTAAAGCTCCCCCTAGAACCTCCATTATTTCTTTATCCCCTGTAGCAAATTCATATTCTCCTTTTAACATTATACCTAAAGTTTTTCTCTCCCCGTCCTCAAGTATAACTGTTCTACTAGTTACTCTTCCATCAAAATAAACATTTGCCTTCTTTATAGCTGTAACATTTTTGAATTCACTCATTTTTTATCCCCCTAGTAAGTTTAATATAGATATTATAACTATATTTGTGCTAATTTGCAATTAACTTATATTATTCTCTCAATAAATATGATTTTATATGCTAGCTCCAAATCTTTCACATTTAATTTTTCTATGATTCCTATGAACTAGATTTGCTTATCAAAAAATAAGGCTCTGTTTTAATTAAATGTTGATAACCTATTATATTTAATTAAATTTAATAGGTTAAAATATAGGTATAAATAGTTTGGGAGGGTAAATTTATGGCATAATTCATATCAAGTGTTTTATGTGAAAAAAGTGGCTATATAACTTTATAGCCACTTTACACAATATTTATTAAACAATCAATGAACTACCTAAATTATAGGATAATAACTACAGCATGATTCCTTAATCTGCTATATTACTCTTTCTGCTATATTAGTAGAATGATCCCCTATTCTTTCTAAATTACTTATTAAATCTAAAAATATTGCACTTCCATTGGCTGCACATACCTTTTTATTTAATCTCATTATATTATTTTCTCTAATATCTCTTTTATAAGTATCTATACTTTCTTCAATTTCTTTTATTCCTTTTGCTTTTACTGCATCTTTTTTAGCATAGGACTCTAATGCTATAGTAACAGCCTCTATTGTTTTATTGTACATATTTACAATTTCTTCCTTAGCTTCATCTTGTATCGATATATTACCATTTTTTCTTTCGACAGCTAATTCAATTATATTTTCTGCATGATCCCCTATTCTCTCAATATCATTTATTATATGAAAAGTTGAACTTAGCATTTTACCATCATCTTCTGGTAGATTATGCGATGATAATAATACTAAATAATTTGTTATTTCTTTTTCTAAAATATTTATTACTGCTTCATTTTTATACACATCTGCAACATATCTTTCATCATTTTCTAAAAATGATTTCATTGCAAGTTCTAAATTATTCTTTGCAAGTTCTCCCATTCTAACTGTTTCCTTAAAAACTTGTCCTGTTGCAATAGTTGGATTCTCCAATAATTTCTTATCTAAATATATAGCCCCTGCATGCTCTATATGATCTTCTCCTGGCATTATCTTATTAACCAAAACAACCAAATATTTAGCTAATGGAAGCAACATTACTGTTACAGTAATGTTAAATATAGTATGTGCATTTGCTACCTGTCTTGCTACACTAGCAGGGTTAGTTTTTTGCACTAATCCAACCACCATATTCATAAATGGTAAGAATATAATCACTCCAATTATATTAAAAAACAGATGAATTAAAGCAGCTTTTTTTGCTGTTCTATTTGATCCTATAGAAGCTAAAAGTGCTGTTACACAAGTTCCTATATTACATCCAAAAATTATTGGTAATGCTACATTCATATCTATTGTTCCTGTAGTTGCCAGTGCTACTAATATCCCTGTAGTGGCAGAAGAACTTTGAACTATTGCAGTCATGACAAGCCCTGCTAAAACCCCTAAAAATCTGTTATTCCCTATAGCTCCTATTATTTCTTTAAACATAGGTGAATCTGCTAAAGGTTGCATTGATTCTGACATCATACCCATACCTAAAAATAATATACCAAATCCTAATCCTATGTAGGCTACGTCTCTTACTTTCTTTCGCTTAGAAACTAATACGATAACAGCACCTATTCCAATAAATATTGGAGCTATTGCATCTAAATTAAAAGAAACCATCTGTGCTGTAATTGTAGTTCCTATATTGGCTCCCATTATAACACCTACAGCTTGCATCAAGTTCATTAAACCTGCATTTACAAAACTTACAATCATTACAGTTGTTGCACTTGAGCTTTGAATAACTGCTGTTACAAGAGCACCAATAAGCACCCCTATGTACTTGTTAGTAGTTACTTTTTCTAATATTAATTTTAGTTTTTCTCCGGCTGCATTCTCTAAGCCATCCCCCATGAGTTTCATACCAAATAAAAATAGTCCTAATCCACCAATTAATTTAATAACCATATTTGTAATATCCATTAGTTTCTCTCCCCCAAGAATATTTTTACATTTTTAAGTTTTCACTACTACCATATTACCATTAATATATTATGATTAATATATTATGGTTAATATTTATTATTTTAGTACATTATAAACATATAATGTACTATTTAACTTAATCTTAACTTGATTTTAACCTTGATATTACATATCCTATTTCAACATAAAAATCCACAAATAAGATTTATAAAATCTTATTTGTGGATTCTTTTAGGTTCCTATTTTTAGTTTTTTTACTTTCTTCTCATATAATTTTAAAATCATATTTAAATTCTTTTAGAAGGATGTCCACCCACCATCTGTTTGCATTGTGGCACCTGTCATATGTGTAGAGTCATCAGATGCTAAAAATAATATTGAGGCCGCTTGTTCTTCAGCTGTGGCATTTCTTTTCTGCATTGTTTGAGTCTTTTGTCCTGCCATGGATTGAGCCTGTGCAGGGTCTATTCCCTTAGCCATAGCCTCAGCCCTTTTAGCTTTAACATATTCCATAGCTTCTTCAACCATTGGAGTGTCTGTACCAGCTGGGTTTACTGAATTTACTCTAATTCCAAATTTAGCATAATCTAAAGCTAAGTTTTTAGTAAGTCCTGTTACAGCATGTTTAGATGCTACATAAGCTGGATTTCCAGGCAATCCTGTTAAACCTGCTATGGAGGCATTGTTTACAATAACTCCACCATTATTTTGAGCTAGAAATTGTATTAGTTCATACTTAGCTGAAAAATATACGCTATAGAAATTATTTGCCATAGTATAATCCATATCTTCCCTAGATAATTCATGTAAAGGATTTGGACTTCCCATTACTCCAGCATTATTAATAGCTATATCCAATTTCCCAAATTTATCAATAGTGGCCTTAACCATTTGCTCACAGGATTCTTCTTTAGATAAATCTAAGTTTAAGAAAATAGCTTCTCCACCATTATTAAGTATAGTTTGTAAAGTTTCTTCCCCTTCTTCCTTTTTTCTATCTACTATAACCACCTTAGCATCTTCTTTTGCAGCTCTTATAGCTGTTGCCCTACCTATCCCCGTAGCTGCACCTGTTATTATCATTACCTTATCTTCAAACCTTCCTTTAAAATATCTCTTTTCCATTTAATATCACTCCTAATCATCTTTAAACTTATAATAAGCTATTTATTCTATATGATTCTAACTATTAGTGATAATTATACCTTATTACTTTTTTAACTTATATGCTTAAATAATTAAGTTTTTTTAAATAATTAGTTAACTTCATATTTTAAATTGCATAATAAAAGCATCCTTTTTGTTTCACCATAAGCAAAAGAAAAAGGATGCTGATAACATGAACAAAAGTTGTTTAAAACAGATGTTCACATACTTCTCTAAAGTACACAATACTTGTAAAAACTTATAAATTATGTGATTTTGTATTTAGCTCATGATTATTTAATGCTAAACTCTAATAACTCTATCACTGATTGCATTTACGTCTTCTATATCATGTGTTACAAATATACATGTTGTATTTGCTCTCTTTATTATTTCCTTTAACTCTTCTCTAATCTTTCCTCTTAAGTGACTATCAAGATTGCTAAAAGGTTCATCCATAAGTAGAACTGAAGGCTTTGGTGCTAGTGCTCTAGCAAGTGCAACTCTTTGTTGTTGTCCTCCTGATAGTTCATAGGGGTATCTTTTTATAAATTCACCTAGATTAACTAACTTTAAAACCTCATCACCTCTTAACTTTTGTTCCTCTTTACTTAATTTATGTAATCCAAATCTTATGTTTTCATAAACTGTTAAATGAGGGAAAAGAGCATAATCTTGAAATACCATACCAACTTCTCTTTCTTCTGGTTGTAAAAATACCTTGTCATCAACTACAATCTTATTATTTATAATAATCTCTCCAGAACTAGGTTCCTCTAATCCTGCAATTAATCTAAGCACCGTACTTTTACCACATCCACTTGGTCCTAATATTGCAACTATCTCCCCTTTATTAATATCTAAAGAGAAGTCTTTTATAACAAAATCCATTGAATTATCATACTTAAAACATAAATTATTAACCTTAACTTGCATATTACTAACTCCTCTTCTCTCCAATTTTATGAAAAACATAAATAGAAATTATACTGACGCCTATTATTATAAGAGCAGGTATTGCAGCCTCTTGTAATCTCTCATCGCTTGCAAACTTATATGTTTGTGTTGCCAAAGTTTCAAAATTAAATGGTTTTAAGGTCATTGTTAATGGTAGTTCCTTTAACACGTCAACAAAGGTTAAAATAGCTCCACTTAAAATTGCTCCCTTTATCATTTTCATATCAACTTTAAAGAAGGTTTTAGTTACACCCATGCCAAGCATTCTAGAGGCCTCAAAATATCTTATACCAACCTTTTCAAATCCTGATTCAATATTATTAAATCCAACTGCTAAGAATCTAATTACATAAGCAAATATTAATATAACTACTGATCCACTTAAAACCAATGTCTTATTTGTTATTCCAATGGCTCCATATAATCCACCTAGTGCTCTATCTATTGATATGAATAGTACAATAACTCCAATTGCTATAATAGCTCCTGGTATTGAATATCCTAAGGTAACTATTTTAGAAAATATCTTAGCTGTTTTAGATTTATTAATCCTACAAAAGTTAGCTACCACTACGGAAAAGAACATAATAATAACTGTAGCTATAGATGCCACCATAACTGTATTTCTTAAAAGTTCAAGAAAATTATGATTTAATACTCTGTGGTAACTCATAAGTGCCCATTGTATAAGCTGAGCTACTGGAATTGCAAAGGATATTACTAATACTATAAGGCAACTTAAAAATGCTACACTTGCCTTAATACCTTTTAATTTCTGTCTTTTTATAGGTCTTATTTTACTCGTGGTAAAGGCAAACTTTTTTCTTCCTCTTAGTTTCTTCTCTCCAACCATTAATAAGACAACAAAAATCATTAATATTCCTGCTAATCTCACCGCTGTGTTTATATCACCCATTCCAAACCAAGTTTTAAATATAGCTGTTGAGAATGTATTTACTCCATAATAATTAACAACACCGTAATCGCTAAATACTTCTAATATAACAAGGGTTAACCCCCCAATAATAGCAGCACGTGATACTGGTAATATAACCTTGAAGAATATAGCACTTGGTTTATGTCCTAATATCCTAGCATTTTCAATAAGTGATGAACTTTGATTCTCTAAAAATGCCTTAGTTATAATGTATATGTAGGGGAATAAAAACAGTGTAAATATAAAAACAACACCTTCTATGGACATTATATTAACGTACTTTTGATCTAACTGTAGATTTAAAGTGCTTCTTAATGTCTTTTGCACAATCCCTGTATAACTAAGCATACCAGCGTAGGTGTATGCCCCTATATATGCTGGTATAGCTAGTGGTAACATAAGTGCCCAGCTAAAGAATTTTCTTAGTGGAAACTCATACATACTTACAATCCAAGCCAAAACAACTCCAATAACCAATGTGAATAACCCAGTAAAGAATGCTATTTTAAAAGAATTAATTGTATATTCCTTTAATAAAAATTCTTTTATATGATACCAGTTTTGATTTGGCTCTTTAAATATATTAAATATTATATCCGCAGTAGGTAGTAGAACTAACAGTACTGCTAATGCACTTAAAATAGCCCATCCGTTTATATTCTTTTTAAATCCTCTTTTGAACTTATTTATCATCTGTTTGTCTCCTACCTACTTCTTTTAATTAATTATTTATTATTGTTTACCATTCCAAATACTTCATTATTTCAAAACTACTTTATTTATTATTTCCAACCTACTTTATTCATTATTTCAACAGCCTTTGAATTATACTCTCCTAATAATGAAAGATTTATATCCTGAGCCTTAAATGCTCCCCAAGATTTTAACAATTCTGATGGCTGAACATTAGGATTTGCAGGATATTCATAATTTGTTTCTGCAAATTGTCCTTGAGCAAAATCTGATGATAAGAATTCCATAAACTCAATAGCATTATCCTTATTTTTACTATCCTTAGTTAATCCTATAGCACTAACATTAACATGAGTTCCTGTTGTATCTTGATTTGGGAAGAATACTCCAACCTTTTCTCCAACCTTAACTTCTTCTTGTTCTGAAGAGTTTAGCATTTTTCCTACATAATAAGTATTCATTATAGCAACGTCACCTTCACCTGCTACAACTGCTTTAGCTTGATCTCTATCACTGCCCTTTGGATTTCTAGCAAAATTATCTACTAATCCCTTTGCCCACTTTTCTGCTGCTTCTTCACCATTAATAGCAATAAATGAAGCTAGTAATGATTGATTATATATATTTCCAGATGATCTTGTTAAAATCTTTTTATTCCACTTATCCTCTGTTAAATCTTCATATGTAGATAATTCCTCAGGTTTTACTCTTTCTTTATCATAAACTAAAACTCTAGCTCTAACAGCTAATCCAAACCAGTTACTATCCTTATCTCTTAAATTATCTGGTATGTTTTTATTTAAAACCTTTGAATCAACTGATTGAAGTAATCCCTTTTTTTTAGCTGCATCTAATCTACCTGCATCAGCTGTTATAAATAAATCAGCCTCAGTATCTGCTCCTTCTCTCTCTAATCTTTCAAGCAACTCGTCAGGATTTCCCTCAACTACATTTACCTTAACCCCAGTTTTATTGGTAAACTCCTCATATAATTTATCATCAGTTTCATAATGTCTACTTGTATATAAATTTAAAACTTTATTGTCCTTTGACTGAGTTTTATTTCCAGTACACCCTGCTAATATACCCATTGATAAAACCGTAACCATAAGCATTGATATAATTTTTTTCTTCTTCATAATTTCTTCCTCCGTATAGTTTTTTATTATCATGTAATTATCTTTAGTTGTTGATATTAATTATCATTTACATTTATAAGATATCACAGAGTCTTATCTCCGTCAATATAATTTTATTTTGAATTAATTGTATTTACTCTCTAAGGTGATTTTATATGAAATTTCTCTTAACTAAAAACTATATATTTAAATTAAGTTCCTACATCTAAACTATTCCTTAATATAGAATACCTAAGTCGTATATATTAAGCTTCTTTTTAAAACCTCTATATAGATACTACTAAGCTAAATATATTTTTATATACAGAGTTTTAACTTCATTTTTCATAATATTTTTATATGGTTTAAGAAATACTACATATTGAGTCTTATTAAAACCTTGAAATTCTTGTGAAAATCTTTCTTGAACCCTATGAATAGCCTTATGAGAATTTTATTTTTTTTATAAACTCATATTAAAATATTTATGAAATGAGGTGAAAATATGAATTGGTTTATTAATTCCATGCGTACTTATCCTGAACTAGCATTATTTCTTACTCTAACTATAGGCTATGCAGTAGGCAAAATTAAGATTGGTAGCTTTAAGGTTGGATCGGTTACTGGTGTTTTAATTACTGGTGTAATTGTAGGACAATTACAAATAACTATAAATCCTACTGTGAAATCTGTGTTTTTTCTTTTATTCTTATTTACCTTAGGATATAACTCTGGTCCGAAGTTTTTCAAAGGACTTAAAAAAGACGGAATACCACAGGTTATATTTTCAGTAATAGTTTGTAGTGTTGGACTTATATCCACTATAGTCGCAGGTAAGTTACTAGGTTATAACCCTGGTCAGGCAGCAGGATTAGCAGCAGGTGCCTTAACACAATCAGCAACCATAGGTGTATCTCAGGATTCTATATCTAAATTATCACTTTCTGCTACGGATATAAAATCCATGATGGACTTTGTTCCAGTGGGATATGCAGTAACTTATATATTTGGTACCATAGGCTCTGCATTCATACTTTCTACAATAGCACCTAAAATATTAGGTATAGATTTAGAGGCTGAGAGCAAAAAACTAGAGGGTAATTCTAAAGAAGTTCAAGAAGGGCACGGTGTTTTCTCTGGTGCATCTGACTTAGAGTACAGAGCTTTTTTATTAAATGAAAACTTTACAGGAGATTCAGTAATAAATGTTGAAAAATCTGTTTCTAGTAAGTATGTGAGATCCTTTATAGTTCGTATGAAACGTGGAAATGAAATCTTTATTCCTAATGAATATACCTTAATAGAACATGGTGATAAAGCCGTTTTTTGTTATAAAAACAGTGAAGTGACAAATGTTCAATTATCAAAACTTGGAGTAGAGATATCTGATTATAAATTATTAAATTTCCCATTGCAACGTTTAAGTATATATGTTAAGTCCGGCGAAATGATAAATCAACCTATTAAAGCTATACGTAATAACACCCTTACACGTGGAGTATATATATCTAAATTAGAAAGTACTGGTGAAGAACTTCCTTATAATCACGATACTATAATTAAAAATAAGGATATTCTAACTCTTACTGGTCCTAAAGATGATGTAGAAAATTTAGCTTATAAAATAGGTACACCAGTTAGAGACACGGCTGAAACAGATATGATATTTGTTGGTTTAGGAATTCTTTTAGGTGGATTAATTGGTATTCCAGCACTTGTAATCGGTGGTGTAGGCATTAGTTTATCTACCAGTGGTGGTGCACTTATTATGGGTCTTATATTTGGATTAATACATTCAAAGCGTCCACAAATAGGTCACATTCCTGAAGGAACTGCTTGGTTTTTAAGCAATGTTGGCTTAGCTGCCTTTGTTGCTGTTGTAGGTATAAATTCTGGACCTGGCTTTGTCTCAGGATTAAAAGCTTCAGGTATAAGCTTTCTTATAGCAGGAGTAGTAGTTACCACTATTCCATTAGTTGTGGGCATATTTCTTGGTAAATACGTATTTAAGTGGGATGCTCCTATTATCTTAGGTGCTTGTGCCGGTGCTATGACAACAACCGCTGCCATAGGAGCCATTTGTGAAAAAGCTAAAAGCAATGTTCCTGTTTTAGGTTATACAGTTACTTACGCAGTAGGTAATATATTGTTAACTGTTTGGGGCTCCGTGATAATACTTTTCTTTGCATAGATAAAAATACAAATACCTCTTACAGAAAGGATGATTATATTGATAAATGAAAAGCAAAAATCCCGAAAAGAACTTATAGAAAAGGTAAAGAACTTAAGTCCCTTTGAATTAAAAGACCAATTAATAAGTCTTGCACTGGACTCTGAAAAAAAGGGAGTAAACATGTTTTTAAATGCTGGCAGAGGTAATCCTAACTGGACAGCGTCTACACCTAGAGATGCTTTTTTCACCTTAGGTCACTTTGCGGTATCTGAGACAAAAAGAATATGGTGTGATGGTGACTTAGCAGGTATGCCTGAAAAATCCGGAATTTATCATCGTTTTAAAATCTTTCTTGAGGATAATAAAAATTTCCCAGGAATTGAACTACTAGATTCCATAATAGAATATGGTATAAATAAGTATAAATTTCAAAAAGATTCATGGGTTTTTGAGCTTGTTGATGGCATCATAGGAGATAACTATCCTGTGCCTGATCGTATGCTAATTAGTATTGAAAGAGTGGTTCATGATTATATACTAAAAGAAATGGGTGGAGAAATACCTGATAAAGCTAGTCATGATTTATTTGCAGTAGAAGGTGGAACCGCTGCAATGTGTTATATATTTGATTCACTTATGGCTAATCATCTATTAGAAAATGGATCACATATTGCATTAATGGTACCCATTTTCACTCCTTACTTAGAAATTCCACACTTATCACGATATAACTTTGAGGTTACAGAGGTTTTTGCTTCTCAAAAGAATGAGGAAGGTAGACACACTTGGCAATATCCTAAAGAAGAACTTGATAAACTATCTAATCCTGAAATCAAGCTTTTATGTGTAGTTAATCCAAGTAATCCACCATCTGTAGCTATAGATGATGAGTCAATGGAATATATAAAAACTGTTTTAAAAGAAAAAAATCCAAATTTAATGATTGTAACAGATGATGTTTATGGTACCTTTGCTAATGACTTTAAATCCTTCATGGTAACAATGCCATATAATACACTTGGAGTTTATTCATTTTCTAAATACTTTGGTGTTACAGGATGGAGACTTGGAGTTATAGCTTTAGCACAAGATAATATCTTTAATAAGTTAATTCAAGATTTGCCAAAAGAAGCTAAGGCTGACCTTATTTCTAGATACAGTGCATTAACTACAGACCCTGAGAAAATTCCATTTATAGATAGATTAGTAGCTGATAGTAGGCAAGTTGCATTAAATCACACAGCTGGTTTATCAACACCACAACAGGTTCAAATGGCTATCTTCTCTATATTTGCATTATTAGACATTAATAATACCTATAAACAGCAAACAAAAGATATCTGCTATAGGCGCAAAAAATTAGTTTATGATAAATTAGATGAGTTACCAATGAAGAAAGATGATATCCATAGTACATCTTATTACAATGAATATGACCTATTAGTTTGGGCTAAATTAAAATACGGAGAAGAATTTGCAAAATACCTTAAGGAAAAACGAGATCCAATAGAATTTTTATTTGAACTAGCTGAAAATTATAAAATTGTGTTATTAAACGGAGGAGGGTTCGATGGCCCAGAATGGTCTATACGTGTATCTCTTGCAAATTTAAAAGATGAACAATATAGCCAAATAGGTACTGCTATAAATGAATTGTTCAAAGATTATGCTGAGGACTGGAAAACCCTAAACAATACAGATGTAAAATAGCAAAGCGAAATTTAATTATTGTTACAAAATCTGCACATAATATCTTTGGAAACATGCTCCAAAACTTTTTTTGTGAATTCTTATTAATAAACCCAATAGACAAATTTAAATAACAAATAGATAAATTAAAATCTATCCTATGAAGCAGACTTTTTTAACTCTCTACTTCATAGGATAATTTTTATTTTTGAGAATATCTATTTAAATTAAGTTTCTAAATCTAAAATACTTCTTGTTATAAATTCTCTACTATTTATAACAAGAATCATATTATTAAAAGTCTATATATTATTAAAAGTCTATATATTATTTAAGAACTCTCTTACTTTCCCCTTATATGCTTCTTTATCCTTAGAGTATGACTGCATGTGATCAGCTCCATGAACTATATAAATCATATCCTTAGGTCCATTCTTTTTATTGTACATTTCCTTAGCCATCCATGTGGGAACTACTATATCATTTCCTCCATGTATAAAGAAAGTAGGCACACTACTATTTATAATAGCCTCAATTGGAGAAATCTCATTAAAATCAAACTGAAACTTTCTTTTTACCCTTCCTCTTACTAAATCATATAAAGGCCAAAATGGTACTTTTGCTTTATTAAATTGAAATTTAATAGCTTCTCTAGCTGTTGTAAATCCACAGTCCTCTATTACAAATTTAACCTTATGTGGGTTATTACCACCATATAGCAATACCGTTGCAGCACCCATAGATTGCCCATGTAATCCTATATATGCACTCTCACCTAATCTCTCTTCAACCCATTTAATCCATGTTCCTATATCCTTAGATTCATTATATGCATAGGAGGCAAATTCCCCTTGACTTTCTCCATGACTTCTCATATCTATAAGTAACACATTATATCCTTCCTCAAAAAACACATCAGTAAATTGATAAGTAACATAATGATTAGCTGTATATCCATGATTAATTATCACAACTTTCTTAGAGTCAGGATGAAGGTTATGATAATATGCCTTTAATTTTAATCCATCATGACTATTTATATGCACCTCTTCTACTGGCAATTTTTCATAATCTCTATAATCAGTACCAAAGTTATACCAAAGCTCCTCTAACATTGTCTTTGAATCTTTTCTATCTGCCATTAAAGTCATTTTTACCCCAAAATTAACTGCAAGTATCCCTATTACAATAATAAGAATAGCTAATATTAAAATTACTATTACCAACTTAATCTTCATTGGTTTTCCTCCGAATATCTTATTTTATATAACTTTTCACCTTGCTTAATTTTTTAAAAAACTCCTAACTATATGTTCATAAGTTACTTTTACATTAGCTTTACACTATGTTCAAACTACAATTTAAGGTTCTTCTACCTGCTGATCTATGACAAATTATTTTCTTCATAATTTCCACCTATCTCATGGTGATCTTTATTCTGGCGGATGTTTGAAATAAATATTATTGATGATATACGAGATAAGAGATTTATAATGGAAGATGGATGCTTATAGATAAGCTCTTAAAAATTTAGAGCAAGTATCAACGGAACTTAATCATGCAAAAATAAAGCAACAGAAGTTTAGCATGAAAATTCCAATAAAAATAAAATTTTTGCTGGTATTTTCATGCTAAACCTCTGTCATAACTATTTATCTATAGATTTTATGTATTCAACTATAAGTCTCACTGCACTTTCTAAATCATCCATATGAACAGTTCCAACTGCTGTATGAATATATCTTTCAGGTATTGATAATCCAATTGTTGTTACACCATCACCACTTAATGATATAGACCATGCATCTGTTCCACAATTCATAACAACTTCTCTCTGATATGCTATGTTATTATCCTCTGCAATCTTAATTAAGCTTCTAGCTATTTTCTTAGGCATTGCATTACCAACCATATTGCTTGGATCCCAATCATATAACTTAAGTGCTACTCCATGACCAATCTTAATTGGAACTTCAGATAGTTCCACACCTAAGGCACCCCCTGCAATAGTCACATCTATTACAATCGCTATATCTGGTTTTATATTATGAGCTGCAGTACCAGCCCCTCTAATTCCTACCTCTTCTTGAACAGAACCAACAGCATAAATATTAGACTTTAAATTTTCGTTAGTTAATCTTCTAACTACTTCAGCCATAACAGTACATCCTGCCCTATTATCCACGGCTTTACCTGTATATACTTTATCACCATTTAAAAAGAATCCTTCTCTTTTATATGCAGCATAATCTCCAATTCTCACACCAAGTTTCTCAGTCTCTTCTTTAGAGAAAGTACCAACATCAATACCAATGTCGTATATAGATATTACCTTGCTTCTCTCCTCCTCAGTAATTATATGCGGAGGTCTTGATCCTGTTATACCATTAATATATCCACTTTCAGTGAAAATAACCATATCTTGATTTATAACCATTCTATCATCATGATATCCCACTGGATGTATTCTAACTATTCCATCATCCTCAATATATCTAACTATAAATCCAATTTCATCCATATGAGCTGATATCATAATCTTCATGGAATCTTCATTGCCATTTTTAATAAATATATAATTTCCTAATGCATCCACCTTTAATTCATCAAAACATCCCTTAATCTCATCTTTTAATAGTTCTCCTATATTTTCCTCATCCCCTGATACTCCATATGCATTGTCTAAGGTATACAACGTATCCTTAATTCTTTCTTTTAAATCCATCCTAGTATACCGTTGCCAAAAATCTATAAATCTTGTTTAATTCCCTGTTC
>JAVXGR010000042.1:0-13393 GCA_036657335.1 Clostridium sp.
TGACTTTAGAATTTTAGTGGCAACAGATATAGCTTCAAGAGGTATAGATATAGAAGGAATTACTCATGTTATAAACTATGATATTCCAGTTGAAAAAGAAGCATATGTACATAGAATAGGAAGAACAGGACGTGCAGGTAAAGAGGGAAGAGCGATTACTTTTGTAATGAGATCTGATGAAAGACGTGTATTTGAGATTAATTCATATACAGGAAAAGAGCTTACTTTCAAGAAAATACCTAGCAAAAGACTTGTTACAGAATTAAAGCCAGTATTTGAAAAAAAATTAGCACAGAAAGCTAAGGTTAAGGAAGATAAGGGTGCAAATCTTAGCCAAGATATAATGAAGATTCATATTAATGCTGGTAAAAAGACAAAGATGAGACCTGTTGATATAGTGGGTACTCTTTGTAGCATAGATGGCATGAGTGCAGATGATATCGGAGTGATAAGTGTACTTGATATATCTACTTTTGTTGAAGTACTAAACAATAAAGGTGATATGGTACTTAGGGAATTACAAAGTAAGAATATAAAGGGAAGACCTCGTAAAGTTACAAAAGTCGATGCTCAATAAGTTTAATATAAAGCTAAGAATCTATAAGAATTGCCATATTTAAAAATATGGTAATTTTTTTATTTAAAAATTGATGAAGTAAAGTCTATTAAGAAAATGTTTGATTACTTTAAAATTCTATGTATAATATAGCTTAAGGTAAATTAAAATTTCTTAAGGGGGCTGAGAACATGATTACAATATTAACATTTAACCCATCTATAGATAAGATGTATAGGGTGAATAGTATAGAAATAGGGGAAGTACAAAGAGTTATAAGTACAAATTGCACAGCAGGGGGAAAAGGTTTAAATGTAGCTAAGGTTTGTAAAACCTTAGGAGAGAATCCTTTAGCTATGGGATTTTTAGGTGGATTTAATGGAGAATACATAAAAAATGAACTTAAAAAACTAGATATAAAAAATAAATTTACAAATATAAATCAAGAAACTAGAAACTGTTTAAATATAATTGAAGATGATTTAAATAGTACAGAGTTTTTAGAAAAAGGACCTGTTATAGAGGCGAGTGACTTAATTAAGTTTGAATCTGACTTAGATAATGTATTAAAAGAAACTAAAATATTAGTAGCATCAGGGAGTTACTGTCAAAACATGCCACTAGATTATTACAGACAGATAGGTTATATTTGTAAAAACTATGATATAAAATTTATACTAGATACATCTGGAGAAGCATTAAAAGTTGCTTTAGAATCAAATCCATATTTGATAAAGCCTAATACTGATGAAATAAAACAATTACTTAATATAAATGTAAAATCAAAAGAAGAAATAATATCAGCAGGTATGAGTTTAATTGAAATGGGAGCTCAGAATGTATGTATATCACTTGGAAAAAATGGAATGATTTATTTAAACAATGAGGAAATATATGAAGTTACTGTTCCTAAGGTTGAAGCTTTAAATACAGTAGGTAGTGGAGATAGTACAATAGGTGGATTTAGCGTAGGTATATTGAGAGGGTATGATACTATATCTTTACTAAAGTTAGCTAATGCTTGTGGAATTAGCAATGCACTTAATATGGAAACTGGATTTGTAAAGTTAGAAGAAGTAGATAATTTTTTAGGGGAAGTACAGGTTAAAAAATTAGAATATATTAGAAATTAAATGAATTTATAATATGCTAGGTATAAAACAATACCTAGCATATTTTTATTATAAGATTTAAAGTATATAATTATCAAATATTTATTTTAAAAACACTTTTCTTATTTTAGATTGACAAAATAAGAAAAGTATTCTATATTGAATATGTGGTAGTAACCAGTTGGAGAGGATTTAAACTTATGATAAATAGAAATGATAAGAGACCTATATATGATCAACTTGTTGAAATATTAAGGAATAAGATTGAAAATGAAATGATTCCTAATGATAAAATGCTGTCTGAAAGAGGTATTTGTGAACAATATGGTGTAAGCCGTACTACAGTTAGGCTTGCTATGGCAGAGCTAGAACATATGGGGTACATATATAAGAGACATGGAAAAGGAACATTTGTTGCCGCATTAAATAGAAATTCACAAAATCTAATGGATAGCTACAGTTTTACTGATCATATGAAAGAATTAGATAAAAACCCTAGTACAAAGGTACTATCCTTTGAAGTTATAGAAAGTACAAAATATTTTGCAGAGCACTTAGGTATAACACCTAGTGAAAAGATGATAAAGATTGAAAGACTTAGATTAGCAGATGGATTACCTATGATGTTAGAAAGAACGTATCTACCAATGAGGGAATTCGCAGGATTAACAGAAGAACAAGTCACTAAAAAGCCATTATATGAAATTTTTAGAGATAATTACGGTGAAGTAATTAAGGTAGCAGATGAAGAATTTTCTGCTGGAATATTATCAGAAGCAGAAGCAAAGTTACTAGAAGTACCTGTAGATTCAGCTTGTTTAAAGCTACTTAGAATGACTTATAATGATGACAATAGAGTAATTGAATTTACTTTAAGTGTTGCTAGAAGTGATAAATTTGTTTATAAGGTAAGACATGTAAGATAAAGTTTAAATATAGTAAATGATAAGAGTCTTAAAAGAAGATTCTTTTATTTTAGAATAACTGGTAGTAACCTCACTACCAATATAGTTAATAATAAAAATTCAAATAGATAAGGGGAAAATAATATGTTTAATTTTGAAGATGGAAAGTTACAAGGATTAGGGGCAATAATAACTACAAAAGAAATAAAGCAACAACCAGAATTATGGGGAGAAGCCTACGAAATATATAAAGCTAATAAATTACAAATCAATGGGTTTATAGAAAATATAGGGAAAAAACATGGGCAATTTAGAGTTATATTTACAGGTGCAGGGACTTCAGCTTATGTAGGAAATACAATACTTCCATATCTTAAGAAAAAATCAGACATGAGAAAATGTATATTAGAATCAATACCTACTACTGACATTGTGTCTAACCCATATGATTTTTTTAAGGAAGATGTTCCTACGTTATTAGTATCATTTGCAAGAAGTGGGAATAGTCCAGAAAGTTTAGCAGCTGTAAACTTAGGAAAGCAAATAATTAAAGATTTTTATAGTTTAGCGATTACTTGTGCTCCAGAAGGAAAACTTGCTCAAATGACTAAGAATAATGAACATAATTATTTATTATTAATGCCAAGTAGATCAAATGACCAAGGATTTGCAATGACAGGAAGTTTCTCATGTATGATGTTATCTGCCATGTTAATATTTGATAACTCACAAGAAGATACAAAAAAAACATATGTAGATGCAATGATAGAAATGGGAAAAGATGTAATAATTCGTGAAGATGATATAAAAAAATTAATAGATACAGATTTCAATAGAGTTGTGTACTTAGGTTCAGGGAGTCTTTGTGGATTAACTCAAGAAGCACAACTTAAATTATTAGAACTTACAGCAGGAAAGATAGCAACTGGTTATGATTCTGCAATGGGATTCCGTCATGGTCCAAAGTCATTTATCAATGAGAACACAATGATATTTGTATTTGTTTCAAATGATGAATACACAAGAAAATATGACTTAGATGTTTTAGAAGAGATAAATGGGGATAAAATCTCAAAATTAACTTGTGCAATATCTGTAAACAAAGAGCAAAACTTCTCAGGTGAAAAATTTGAATTTGATGCTAAATATATGGAATTACCAGATTTATATCTTGCATTCCCATATATATTATTTGCTCAAACAATCTCATTATTAACTTCAGTTAAGGTTGGAAATACTCCTGATACTCCATCACCATCAGGCACTGTGAATAGAGTAGTAAAAGGCGTAATAATACATGAATATCAGCAAGAAGTAAAAAGCATTTAATCAATTATATTAATAACTAATTATAGAGGGGGATAAATAAATGGCTTTAGTAACAACAACTGAATTACTTAAAAATGCTCAAGAAGGAAAATATGCAGTAGGTGCATTTAATGTAGAGAATATGGAAATGGTAATGGCAGTTATAGCAGCAGCAGAAGAATTACAATCTCCAGTAATATTACAAACAACGCCTTCAACTATTAAATATGCGGGTCTTGATTATTACTTAGCAAATGCTAAAGTAGCAGCAGAAAGAGCATCAGTTCCAGTAGCTATGCATCTTGACCATGGTTCGAGTTTTGACCTTGCAATGCAAGCGTTAAGAGCTGGTTATACATCAATAATGATAGACGGATCTCATGAAAATTTTGAAGATAATATAGCTATATCAAAAGCAGTAGTAAGTGCAAGTAACCCATCAGGTATTCCAATAGAAGCAGAACTTGGAAAAGTTGGTGGAAAAGAAGATGATTTAGATGGAGGAGAAGGTAGTGCATATACCGATCCAATGGAAGCTAAAGAGTTTGTAGAAAGAACAGGAGTATCTTCATTGGCAGTGGCTATAGGTACTGCACATGGTTTATATAAAGGGGAGCCTAAACTTGATTTAGATAGATTATCTGAAATTAGAGAAGTTGTTTCTATTCCATTAGTATTACATGGAGGTTCTGGTATTCCAGATGAAACAATATCAGAATCAATCAGAAGAGGTATTTCTAAAGTTAACTATGCAACAGAGCTACGTATAGCCTATAGTGATGGTGTTAAAAAAGTTTTAAATGAAACTCCTGATACTATAGATCCTAAGAAATATGGAGCAGAAGGATTAAAGTTCGTAAAAGAGTTTGTAAAATCAAAAATTATGGTATGTGGATCTAATGGAAAAGCAAGCTAAAATATAAGTATTTTAAAATAGAGTTGGTTATTTAAGGGTAATGTATAAATTTAATATTCATACATTGCCCTTTTTGTATAAATTTATATTATAAATAGGATAGTTTTTTCACAAATATTATGAAAAATCTCAGCTTTTATTAAAAAAAATATTATAATATAATATATATTATAGTAAATGGTACAATTTGGAAGAGGGTGAAGGGAATATGCGAGAAAGTCTTATTCTTAAAGAGTTAAAAGACAGCGGTGACTATTTAAGCTTAGATTACTTTTCAAAGAAGTTTGAAGTTTCTACTAGAACAATTAGAAATGATATGAAGAAGATAGTTACGGGAGAAAAACGTAATGGATTTAAACTAGAATATAAAAGTAAATTAGGATATATTTTAGAAGTAGAAGACGAGAGTAGATTTGAACGTTATATAAAAAGCTTATCCCCTGTGCCACAAGATAGTCCAGAACAGCGCTTAGATTCAATATCAGTAGTACTTTTATTAAATGATAGATATATAACTATAGAACAACTTAGTCAAGAGTTTTCAGTTAGTACATCTTTAATAAAAAATGATATAAAAAGATTAAATTCAAAACTTGAAGATACAAATTTAGGTTTAGAACGTAAAGCACATTATGGAATTAAAATAATAGGAGCAATTAAAGAAAAACAAAAGATGCTTTTAAATATTTTTTCTAAGGAAAATAGAAAACTTAGTGAATTAAGTAATTTGTTTGTTAATAATCAACAAATTGAAAATATAAAAACTACAGTAGAAAACGTACTTGCTAAATATAAATTGGAAGTAAATCTTGCAGAACTTAAAGAATTGAAACTCCAATTGGTACTTTTATATATTAAGGCTAGTTTAAGAAAAAGTAATAATCAAAATGAGTTAGCAGAATTAAAGGTATCTTACAGTGATATTGTAGCGGAGCATATTATAAGAGAAGTTTTTGGAGAAATTAAATTTTTTATTAATAAAGAGGAAAAGGATTACCTAAGCGATTTTATAAAAAGAAAAACTAAAAGTAAAGAATCTGAAATAAATAGTTATCATAAAGATAAGTTGCAAGAGTTGATATATAACTTCTTTGAAGATGTAGATAAAAAATATAGAACTTATTTTTTAGAAGATAAAGAGTTTTTTAATTTACTGTACTTACATATAGCATCTTTAATAGAACGTGTTAAGAGAGAACAAAATTTAAAAAATCCTTTTTCTAGAGAGATAAGTCATCAGTATCCAACGGTATTTAATTTAGCTATTCAGCTATCAAAGATACTTGAAAAAGAATATGAAATTAAAATAAGTCAACATGAAATTGGGTTTATTGCCACGCATATTGCGGTACCATTTGAAAAAAGACAAGGTCAAAACTTCAGTCAAAAATATAAGATAGCTATAGTTTGCTCATCAGGTGGTGGAAGTGCTTATTTAATTAAATTAAGGCTTCAAGAGATATTTCCTAATGCTGAATTAAGAAACTTTTCCTTATTAGATAAGGAGCTAGTAATAGAATTTTCTCCAGATTTAATTTTTTCTATAACTGATTTATCTTTTGAAGTAAATGCTCCGGTTATATTGATAAAAGAAATATTAGATGATTTAGATTATTTAAACATAAAGGAAAGTGTAAGATTTGTAGATGATTTTGCTAAGGTGACAAATCCACAACAATACTTTTTAAGTTTGTTTAATAAAAAACATTTTACTTGCATAACTGGTAACGAGGGATATAAAGATATTCTTGAAAATATGGCAAATAAAGTAGTGGAAGATGGAGCTTGTGCGCTAAGTTACCCTAAAGATGTATGGGAGAGAGAAAATTTTTTAAATACTATATACACAAATGGTGTTGCAATTCCACATCCTATTGAAATGACTGGGAATAAAAACCTAATATCAGTTTCTCTTGTACAATCAGATATTGAGTATGAAGAACGTAAACCGCAAATTATATTTATGGTTTCATTGATAAAAGGAAATCTTGAATTACATAAACAAGTTACGAAGAATCTGAGCATTATTATGGAAAACAAAAATGTAGTTAATAATCTAAAACAATCACAATCATATGAAGAATTCATGCATAAATTAAAAAATAGCCTAAGGGGGTAGTATATGAATTTAGAGTTTCTAAAAAGCTTATCAGAAGCAGATGGAATAGCATCTAATGAAGGAGAAGTTAGAAATGTACTTCTAGAAGAATTAAAAGGTCATAGTGATAATGTAGTTTGCGATGGTTTAGGTAGCATTATTTTCTCAAAAGAAACTAATGAAAATTTACCTAAAATTATGATATGTGCTCACATGGATGAGGTTGGATTTATGGTAAGAAGTATCGGAAAAGATGGAATGATTCATTTGATGGTAGTTGGAGGGGTTAAGCCATTAGCTCAACATTTACAGAAAGTACGAATTACAACTGAAGGTGGAGCTAAAATACCAGCAATTATCAACGGTACTTATAAAAATGATATAACAGAAGATTTATATGCAGATATAGGTGCTTATACTGATGAAGAGATATATAACTTAGGAATCCAAGTTGGAGATATGGTAACATATGCAACTGAGTTTGAAGAGTTTTCACTTCCTGATAGATTAGTGGGAAAAGCATTTGATGATCGTATAGGATGTTTTGTTATGGGGGAAGTACTAAAAAATCTAGAAGGAAAAAATCTGAATAGTAATGTCTACTTTGCAGCAACAAGTAGTGAAGAAGTTGGTATAAGGGGCGCAAAAACAGCAGCTCAATTAATTAATCCAGATATTGTGTTTGTAATAGATGTAGCGTGTCATAGAAATGAATTTGTACGTGACCATACTAATAAGAAGCAAATTGATAAAGGTGTAATGCTTATGCATTTTGATAGAACACTGGTACCTAATAAGAAAATGATAAATTATATAAAAGAAACTGCAAGTAAAATTGATATTCCACTTCAACATGATATGTTCAAATCAGGTGGAACAGATGGAGGAGAAGCTCATAAGGTAAATGAAGGAAAGCCGAGTGTAGTAACTTGCCTTCCAGTGAGATACGGTCATTGTGCTTTTTCGATAGTAAGTCCTATAGATCTTGAATCAATAATTAAGTTATACACAGAATTGATACTAAATTTTGATTCTGAAATATATAATCAAATAAAAAACTTTATCTAAAAGGAGAATGATATGGAATCGACAGAATTTGAAATAATGGAACTTATAACAACTGCAGGAGAAAGTAAAGCTAAAGCTTTCGAGGCACTAAAAATGGTTAAAAGTAGGAAATTTGATGAGGCTAGAGAATTAATAGCTGAAGCTAGAAAAATTGATGTACAAGCTCATAGAATACAAACTGGATTAATAACTAGGGATATAGATGAAGAACAAGAAAGTCCTGCTATGGGATTACTAATGGTTCATGCACAAGATCACTACATGACATCTCAGCTAGCAAAAGACTTAATAGAAACTTTAATTGAAGTACTTGATGATAGAAAATAAAAAAATATAAGTAATCTTAGGGGGTAAAAATTATGAAAATATTATTATGCTGTGCAGGTGGATTCTCAACGAATATGTTAATGCAAAATATGAAAAAAGTTGTTAAAGAGAGTACTAAATTAGATGAAAATGAATTTGAATTTACAGCTATACCAGCTGACTCAATTGAGAGTGAAATAGATAACTGGGACTTAGTACTTGTAGGACCTCAAATAGCTCACAAAATAGACTTTTTAAAAGGTATATTAGAGCCACGTAATAAGCCTTTCGCAGTAATAGACAAAGATATATATGGAAAAATGGATGGGGCAACAGTAATGAAACTAGCTTTAGTGACATATAAAAAGCATCAACTAGCTAATCAATAAAAATAATGGGATAGAAAAATAAAAATAAATACATAATAGGGGGATAACAATGTTTGCTAAATTCGAAGAATTTATGAATCGTGTATTTACACCAATAGCACATAAAGTAGATAATCAACGTCACTTAAGTGCTGTAAAGGCAGGAATGGTAGCTATGACACCATTCACTATACTTGGAAGTTTTTTTGCGATAATTCCAGCACTTCCAAATATGATTGGTGAAAATAATCCAATAAGTCAATTTATATTAAATAACGCAGAAATACTAGATTTACCGGTAACTCTTTCCATCGGTCTAATAGGCTTATATGCTTGTATGTGTATAGCTTTTAACCTGGGTAATCATTATAAATTATATATTCCAGGTTGCGTGACTCTTGCTACTTTTTCATTCTTATTCCTAGTAGCTTCATTTTCTCCAGATGGTGCCTTAGAACTGGGCAACTTAGGAGCAAAAGGCTTGTTTACAGGTATGCTTACGGGTATAGGTGCAGTAGAACTGTACAACTTATGTAAGAAGAAAAATCTTACAATTAGAATGCCAGATGGTGTTCCAGACTTCGTATCTAAGTCATTTGAATTGATTCCAACTACTATTATAGTTGGTGGTGCATTTATAATGTTACGTTATTTATCTTTAAATATATTTGGAGAATTACCTCCTCAAATACTTACTAGATTCTTAGAACCATTAGTTGGTAGTATGGATAATCCATGGGCAGTTTTAGCATTAAACTTCTGTATATGTACTGTATTCTTCTTTGGAATACATTCATCTGTTTTCAGTCCAATAACTCGTCCAATAATGGTTACATTTATAGCTGAAAATATAGCTGCAATGCAAGCTGGTCAACCAATACCACACTTCTATACAGCGGGAGCTTCAAGTGCATTCTTTGGATTTACTGGAGCAGGTATAACTATTGGATGTGTTATTGCATGTATGTTATCAAAAAATAAGAGTTTCAAAAAGATTGGTCAAGTTTCATTATTCCCATCTTTATTCGGTATAAATGAACCAATTTTATTTGGTGCTCCAATAATATTAAATCCAATAATGTTTATACCATTTGTATTTGGTGGAGCAATAATAGGTACACTACCAATGTTCTTAATGCATTATGGATGGTTAGCTAAACCAATATTTGATCCTCCATATGTAGGTGTATTCCTTGAAGGGTTCCTAACAAATGGAGACTGGCGTTCAATTGTAGTTAATGCAGTTCAGTTAGCATTAACAGTAGCATTATACATGCCATTCTTTAAAATTATGGAACGTCAAGCAGAATCTAAATTGTCTGAAGCAGAAAATAAAGTTACTAAAAATATATTTACAGAGGATGAAGCTGATCTATTAGATGATTTAGGATTAGACTTCTAGGGCTTATCATGGATAATAGGTTAAATAAAATAAGAAAATTAATAGAAGAAAAAGGCATAGATGCTTTATTAATCAAAGGTAAAAATAGCAAAAGATATATAGGTGCATTAACGGGTAGCGGAGTATATGTATTAATAACAAAGAATAAAGCATATCAAATAGTAGATGGAAGGTATATAGATGAAGCTGATAAAAAAACAACTGCTTTTATTAAAAAAGTTGTTCCTCAAGGTTTATATATACCTTCAATAATCGAGATACTTAAAGAACTAAACATAGATAAAATCAGTATAGAAAATCAGTCGATGACTATAAAAGAATATATTGCTTTAAAAGATGCTAATTTTAATATTACATTACTAACTGATGAGTTAGGAAAAGTAAGAGCAGTAAAGTCAGAAGATGAAATTAGAATTATTAGAAAAGCATGTGAGTTAACTGATGAAATATTTGCAGAAGTTATATCAGAAATTAAAGAAGGTATGACTGAGCTTGAGGTTGCGGCACTACTTCAGTTTTATAGTATGAAAAAAGGTGCTACAGGAATGGCTTTTGAAAGCATAGTTGCATCAGGTGAAAGGGGGGCCATGCCACATGGTCGCCCAACAACTAAAAAATTGAAGAAAAATGAAGCTATCACAATTGACTTCGGTATTGTTTATGAAGGCTATCAGTCAGATATGACAAGAACTATATCAATAGGGACTCCTCCTAAGATAATTCAAGAAATATATTCAGCGGTTTTAAAGTCTCAAAAGTTAGCAATAGAAGGTATAAGAGAAGGTATATGTGCTAGTGAAGTTGATAAAATTGCTAGAGATAGCATAGCTGAGTCAGGGTTTGGTGATTACTTTACTCATGGCTTAGGTCATGGAATGGGACTTGGTGATGGAGAAGTACCAACATTAAATTCTAGAAGTGAAGATATATTAATAGAAGGTATGGTTATGTCATGTGAGCCGGGTATTTATATTCCTAATGTAGGTGGGGTACGCATAGAAGATGATATAGTTATAGAAAACGGGATAGGTGTTCCACTGAATAAGACATCAAAAGAATGGATTATACTAGGAGAGTAAAAATATGAAATATAATTTTGATAAAGTGATAAATCGAAAAGAGAGTCATTGTAGGAAGTGGAGTAATAAGGTTTTAAAAGATAAATTTGGTTTAGATGAAACTGCAATTCCTATGGACTTAGCTGATATTGATTTTGAATGTTCACCAGCAATAAAAGAAGCGATTTCAAAAAGAGCTTTAGTAGGAGATTATAGCTATACTTTAGTAGAAGATGAATTTTATGATGCTGTAATAGATTGGAATAAAAGAAGATTTAATGTTGATATAGAAAAGGAATGGATAAAATTAACTTTTGGTACTGTTTCCACACTACATTATATAGTTCAAGCATATACAGTTGAAGGTGAAGGAGTATTAATAAATACACCAGCTTATGATCCATTTGCAGAGGCTGTTATACATAATGATAGAAAGTTATATTGTAGTCCACTAAAGTTAGAAGATAATAGATATTACTTAGATTTTGAAGATATAGAAAATCAAATGAAAGATGGTAATATTAAGGTATACATATTCTGTAGTCCACAAAACCCCTCAGGACGTATTTGGACCAAAGATGAAATTTATAAATTAGCAGACTTATGTTTAAAATATAATGTACTTTTAGTAAGTGATGAAATTCATAGAGATGTAGTATTTGAAGGTAGAACATTCATATCTTTGTGGAATGCTCATCCTGATATTTATAAGAACAGCTTAGTATGTGTATCCCCTAATAAAGGATTCAACTTAGGAGGGCTAAAAACATCATATGTTTTAGCAAAAAATAAAGAGGTTCGTGAAGTTTTATTAGAACAATTAAAAAGAAACTCAATAACATCACCAAATGTATTTGCAATACCAGCAATTACGGCTGCTTATAATGACAGTGAAGAATGGTTAGATGAAATGTCTAAGTATGTAGAAGGAAACTTTAATATAGTATATGATTTCTTTGAAAAATACATACCTAAATCAAAAATAATGAAATCAGACTCTTCTTTCTTAGCATGGATAGATGTTAAAGAATTATTTGAAGATGAAGATGAAGCAAAAAAATTCTTTAATATAGCTAATATAACTATGGTAGTTGGAAGTTATTTTGTACAAGATGGAGATGGATTTATTCGTCTTAATATTGGATGTCCTAGACCTACCTTAAATGAAGCACTTAGTAGGATAAAGCAATCTTATGAGAACCTATACTGTTAAATAGAATAAAAAATCACATTAGAGTTAAATTTAATGTGATTTTTTTGTGTGAAATTATATATGGTAAATTCATCTGAGTGATAGGCGTATAAATATAGACATATTTTTATTGGAGTTTTATAATTATAATCAGTGAAATAAATAAAGATGACGGATAAAAGGTGGACTGTTATGAATTTAAAGGATATAACCTACTTTGTTGAGGTAGTAAAAAGAAAGAATTTTACAAAAGCAGCTAATGATTTACATATATCTCAACCTGCTCTTAGTAAAGCTATAAAGATTTTAGAACATGAAACTAAAACTCAGTTAATAGATAGAAATACAAAGAAATTTAAATTAACTGATGAAGGTGAAATTTTATTTGAAAATGCCAAAACCGCATTAGAAATCATTAATACTGAGATGTATAAGTTAGAAGATAGTCTTTTATCCTGTAAGAAAACTCTAACTATAGGTCTTCCTCCAGTTGTAGGGTCGGTTTATTTTCCGTCTATAATTGCTGAGTTTAGAGAAGAATATCCAGATATTGATTTGAAGATTCTAGAAGAAGGATCTAATGATATTATGCGTAAAGTAGAGGATGGAACAATAGAGGTAGGTGCAATTATTTTACCGATTAACTCTGAAAATTTAATACCTATTAATATAACTGATGGAGATGTAATGCTTGTAGTTAGTAAAAAACATAAGTTAGCCAATAGAAAGACTATAAATGTGGATGAGTTAAAAAATGAAAACTTTATAACCTTTAACGAAAATTTCATGATGTATAATAAAACTATTAATGCATGTATAGAATCAGGGTTCGAACCGAATATAATTATGAAAACTTCTCAATGGGATTTTATAATTGAGATGGTAGGATTGAACCAAGGAATAACTATCATGCCAAAGCCAATCGTTGAAAGATTTAAAACTAATGACATAAAATTAATTCACATAAAAAAACCTGAGATACATTGGGACATTGGTTTTATAGTTAAAAAAGATAAATATATGTCTAAAACATTAAAGCTATTTGTAGAATATGCAACAAATCATATCAGAAAAGAACATGAAAAACACAAATAAAATAGTCAA
>JAVXGR010000043.1:0-12943 GCA_036657335.1 Clostridium sp.
AGCTTTTAGCAAAATCGGACACATTGAACAGGGAATTAAACAAGATTTATAGATTTTTATAGATTTTTGGCAACGGTAGTTCATTATGCTAGAAGTAAATAACAGTAATTTCATGAAAGAAGTTTTAAGTGAGGATAGATTAGTTGTAGCAGATTTTTGGGCGTCATGGTGTGGCCCTTGTAAAATGTTAAGTCCTGTTTTAGAAGAAATATCTTCCGAGATGAAAAATGTTAAATTTGTTAAAATTAATATTGATGAAAATCCTAGTTTAGCACAACAATTTAGAATTGCTAGCGTACCGACACTTATGGTATTTAAGGCTGGAGACCTAAAGAATAAAATTGTAGGATTCAAGCCTAAGCATGAAATAAAGGAACTTGTTAATAGAGATCTTTAATAAAAAATGGTATGTAGTTTTCTACATACCATTTTTTATAGGTAAAACTAAGTCGAAATTAATACATAAATAAAAATTTCATGTATTGCATATAATTAGAGCGTATAATAAAAATATGTGAATTCAAACCACATCATATTTCACCAAGTGGGTACAGGTACTATTGACAAGAGCAGTTAAAAAGTTAAAAAAGACTTTAAAAAGAAAACAAAGACAATGTTCAAATAAGTATGAAAAAAATAAAAAAGGAAAGGTATTAATATGGATAGATATGATATAGCAATAGTAGGTAGTGGACCAGCAGGATTAGAGGCAGCTATAAATGCTAAAATAAGAAATAAGAAATTTATTATTTTTGGGAATAAGGATCTAACATCTAAGCTAGTAAAAGCACCAAAAGTTAATAATTACTTAGGCTTCTATGGTAAAACCGGTGCAGAGATAAAAGAGGAATTTCAAAAACATTTAGATTTTATGGGAATAGAAGTAACCTGTGAAAGAATAAACAACATATATGCCATGGGAGATTATTTTGCATTGATGGTAAATGAAAAAATATACGAGGCAAAATCTGTTATATTGGCAACGGGTATGTCATATACTCAACCATTAAAGGGTGAGGAAGAATTTCTAGGAAGTGGGGTTGGATATTGTGCTACTTGTGATGCCCCACTATACAAAGATAAAATAGTTACAGTAATTGGATACAATAAAGAAGCAGAGGAAGAGGCAAATTACGTAAGTGAATTAGCTTGTAAAGTATATTATGTGCCTATGTATAAGGGTGAGTATGACTTAAGTTTAAATGTTGAAGTTATAAATGATAAGCCTGTAGAAATTCAAGGAAACCAGTATGTTGAAAAATTAATATTAACTAAGCAAGAGTTGGTTACAGACGGTATTTTTATATTAAAGGACAGTGTTGCACCATCACAACTTATGCCAGGATTACAAATAGAAAATTCCCATATAGTAGTTGATAGAGAAATGAAGACTAACCTTTCAGGATGTTTTGCAGCTGGAGATTGTGTGGGTAAACCATACCAATATATTAAATCAGCAGGAGAGGGATTAATCTCAGCATTAAGTGCTGTGTCTTATTTAGATAAGTTAAAATAAAATGTAAAACAATATAACAATACCCCCTTAAGAACTTAAGAGGGTATTGTTATATTAATTTATTTCAAAGAAAACATGATTACCTATTTGGGTTACATTATCCTTTTGAATGTTTTTCATCCAATCGCATGTAGCTATTTCGGGATTATAAAAAAAGGTACATTTAACAAAGGGTTCATCCCTAAGAATGGCTTCATATACGGCTGAATAACACTCTTCTGAGGCGACAACATCTATTACGCCATCACATACACAGGAGAATGCTCCAGGTGAGGTTATAACTTCAGGTACAGTATCTGGAAAGCGGGAGTCTTTAACTCTGTTTAAAATAACAGAGGCTACAGCAACCTTTCCATCAAAAGGTTCCCCTCTACTTTCGCCATAAACGATTTTAGCCATTAAATCTATATCGCTTTGTGTTAAATAAACACCACTATTATTAAAAACATTTACAGATTTGTTTTTGTCTAAATATAGACTTTTAGTTTCTTGAGCACAATAGGTAGCCTCAACCTTTTTTATAGGATATAGTAAAAATAAATTCAACATTACTAAGCTAGCTATGATATATTTTTTAAACAACATTATACTAACACTCCTTGGTAATTATTATATAATTATTGATATTATGTGCAGTATAATTTATTAATATACAAATAAATGAAAAAGTATTAAATAAAATTGATTCTATAGGATATAAAATCATTATTTAGAACTTCCAATGAAGTACTAAATGTTTTTAGGTTTTCATAGAGAGTTTCATATAAATCAGTATAATTAGCTCGTACTTCAATTATTTTATCAGTGGAACTTGCTTCAAAAACTGCATTACATTCTGAGTTTACTACACCACTTAAATCATCTATGTGAGATTTGGCTTTATATAGAATTTTTGAGAAATTATCATGTAATGATAAAGCTTCCTTAGGGAAAACTAATTTATCAAAGTTCTCATGTAAAGTTATATAGCTAGATTCTAAATTTTTAATTTCATTTAAAATATTGCTATAGTCATAGTTATCCTCATGTATTCTCGATATAGAGTTAGTTAAATCACTAGATATTAATAGTTGTTGAAGAGTAATCAATGCAGAGTCAAATTTCGTGATAAATATAGAGTTTTTTTCTTTAATTAATGATTGGGTATTATTTTTTTCAATTTTATTAGTGGTATAGCTTATGAGAATATTAATAAATTCGAAGGTGTCTTCATTTTTGTTAATAGCATATAAATCATCTTCTACGAGAAAATAAGATTTAATCATAGTATCTTTGTGAACCTTAAAATCTTGTAAGGACTCATATAAATCATTGCTTTTAGGATTGTTTATAATAGCGAACATTTGTTGATAAAGCTTTATATTGCCCTCTAAACCAATAAGTAGATTGTTATACTTATCTGCAGAATTTTGTGGTGCTTGTAATATGTTAATTTTACTTTTCATATCCTTAAGCGTAGATATTGATTCAGGAAGAAGTTCCTTGCACTTATCCTCATTAATAGAATGATCTAAGATAAGGTTCTTGGAGTCAGAATTAATTGAATTAATAACCGCTATACAAGACTTTATATTAGCTTTATATTCTTTAATGGGTTTGTTTACAATAGAGAAGTATGTGACATAGAATATTAAGGTACAAAAACTAAGGGTAAAGAAACAAATACAAAAAAACTTTAAAAGCTTATGTTTTTTTTTGTTAGGTGTAGAGAGTTTACTTTCGCACAAATTAATTAACCCCTTTACAATGTATTTAACAGAATATTATAAAAATTATATCAAATTACGTAAATTTAATAAAGACAATATAATGGGAAATTATAAAAATTATAAAAATTATAAAAATCACAACTATAAATTAAACTATTGGTGTATAATTACTATATAAGACTTTAAAGTTGGGGTGAGATGGTGGAATATATAAATATAATCTTAAATACTATAAAAAATATAACTATCTTTAATGCACTAGATATAATAGTTGTTTCTGTTATATTTTATAAAATATATGGGCTTATGAAAGAAACAAGAGCAGAACAATTACTCAAAGGTATTTTACTTATATTTATATTAATACCTATTAGTGATACATTGCACTTAACAACTCTAAATTGGATTCTAAATGAAACAATAACAATAGGTGTTTTGACTATAGTTATTATATTTCAGCCAGAAATTAGAAGAGCACTAGAACATATAGGTAGAAGCACTTTTACTGATAGATTGACTTTAAGAGATGAAGAGGTAAGAGATAACGTTGTTACAGAAATAGTTACAGCAGTTGATAGTTTATCTAAAGATAAGGTTGGAGCCTTAATAATTTTAGAGCAAAAAACTGGATTAGGGGAAATAACCAATACAGGGACTAAAATAGATGCCTTGATTTCTTCAGCATTATTAGAAAATATATTTGTGGTTAATACTCCCTTACATGATGGAGCTACAGTGCTTAGAGATAACAGAATAGTTGCTTCTGGATGTTTTCTACCTTTAACGGAAAATAATTCAATTAACAAGCAATTAGGAACTAGACACAGAGCTGCAATAGGGTTATCAGAGACGGCAGATGCTTTAGTAATTGTAGTATCAGAAGAAACAGGTACTATATCTATAGCGATTAATGGAAAATTAATTAGAAACTTTGATAAAGAAAAACTTAAAAATGTATTAATGAGGGTTTTAAAAAATAGAGAAAATAAAAAGAGCACTTTTAAGGAGAGGGTGAAGTCATGGATAAAGAAAAACGAAAAAAATTCATAGTGAAAATATGTTGTGCTTTTGCAGCATTTATTCTATGGTTATATATATCCAATGTACAAAACCCTGTGGTAACTAAAACAATTAAAAGAGTGCCAGTAGAGGTTGAAAGTTTAGATACATTATCACAGCATAGTCTTATTGCAACTATGGAAAGTGGCTACACTGTAGATATTACAGTAAAGGGTAAGACCTCCGATGTTAATCTTTTAGAAAAACAAGAAATAAGACTAAATGCAAAGGTTGCAGATTATGCTGTAAAAGAAGGGGATAATAAAATTCCTATAAACATTAAGCAAATTCCTGATAATATTAGTGTTGTGAATAGCAGTCAATTATGGGTAAATGTAAATCTAGACAGTTTGGTTGAAAAATCATTTGATATAAAGACTAATGTTATTGGTAAAGTTTCAGAAGGATACGATATTAATGATATTATTAAATCGGTGAAAGAAGCTAAGGTTTCTGGACCTTCACGTAAAATAAAGTTAGTAGATAGTATAGTTGCAGATGTGAATATAGATGGATTTGCAGGTAGTAAAACTTTAAGTGTAGAATTAAGGGCCTTAGATGCTTCTGGTAAGTCTGTGGATGGTGTAGAGATTAATCCTAATGTAATCGACATGGAAATACCGATAAATAAAGTCAAAACAGTACCAGTAAAGATAAATACTAAAAACGGAATTCAAACGGGTTTCACTTTAAAGAGTACAAAAACTTCTACCTATGAACTTAGAATAACAGGAGAAGACTCAATATTGAATTCTATAAATCAAATTGAAACTGAGGCTGTTGATTTAAATGGTATAAATAAAAACATAAGTAAAGATATTAACATTATAATTCCTGATGGGATAAAGGTGCTAGATAATATAAAAAGTATTAATGTTAAAATAGAGATTGAAAAATCCATATCTAAAAAAAGTTTTGAATTACCAATAGAATTTATTAGTTTAGGATCAGAATTTGAAATAACATCAAATCTATCTGAAGTGACAGTAACAGTTAGTGGGACAGAGGAAGAAATAGCTAAAATAGATGAAAAAACAATATTATCACCAATAGACCTCTCTGGTAAGACAGAGGGCGATTATACTTTAACACTCATTATTAATGTAAAAGATAATGTGACCTTAGACTCACAAAGTACAAAGGAAGTTAAAGTAACTGTTAAGAAAAAGAATTTGGAGGGAACTAATGACAATACAAATCAATAATATTAGTTTAGATATAACAGAGCCTTTAGACTTAATAAAGTCTAAGGTAGCAGAAAAAATTTCTTTAAAAGAAAGCGATATAAAGGAATTAAGAGTAGTAAAAGAATCTATAGATGCGAGAAAAAGAGATAATATAAAATTTACTTATTCAGTAGAAATAAGTTGTGATAATGAGCAATCTCTTGTAGATGCAATGGATAGCAATGATGTACGTATGTCTCAAGAGAGATATACCCCGGACTTTGCCATTGGCGATAAAGAATTAACTCATAGACCAATTATTGTAGGTATGGGACCAGCAGGATTATTTGCAGGACTTCTTATGGCACAAAAGGGATTTAATCCTATAATTGTAGAACGAGGAGAATGTGTAGAGAAAAGAAGTGAAAGTGTAGATAATTTTTGGAAAACAGGAACTCTAAATACAAACTCTAATGTACAATTTGGAGAGGGTGGAGCAGGTACATTTTCTGATGGAAAGCTTACTACAAGAATAAAGGATATAAGATGTAACTATGTTTTAGATGAACTTGTAAATGCTGGGGCAGAAGAAGAAATAAAGCATTTAGCAAAACCACATGTAGGTACAGATATACTTAAAAATATAGTGAAAAATATAAGAGAAGAAATTATATCTTTAGGTGGAGAAGTAAGATTTGATTCAAAATTAGAAGATATAAAAATAAAAGATAATAAGGTTAAATCAGTAGTTGTAAATGGAGAAGAGATACCTTGTGAAATATTAATACTTGCAGTAGGTCATAGTGCTAGAGATACATATGAGATGTTATTTAGCAAGGATGTATTTATGTCAGCTAAGCCTTTTGCTATAGGTGTAAGAGTTGAGCATGATCAATATTTAATAAACGAAAATCAGTATGGGAAATATGCAGATCATCCTAGATTAAATGCTGCGGAATACAAATTAACACATACATGCAAAGATTTAGATAGAGGTGTTTATAGCTTCTGCACATGTCCAGGAGGTGTTGTAGTTGCCGCAGCTTCAGAAGAAGGGAAACTAGTAACTAATGGAATGAGTTATTCTAAGAGAGATAAAAAAAATGCTAACTCAGCAATAGTTGTATCAGTAAAACCTTCTGATTTTGAAGGTAACTCTCCTTTAGCGGGTATGGAGTTCCAGAGAAAATATGAAGAGCTAGCATTTAAACTTGGTGGTGGAAATTATATAGCACCTGCACAGAGAATAGATGATTTCTTAAATGATAGAGCATCAACTAGACTAGGTTCAGTATCTCCAAGTTATACACCAGGATATGAACTTAGGGATATGAGAAAGTGTTTACCAGATTACGTAACCAAAGCTTTAAAGCAAGGGTTTACGAACTTTGATAGAAAAATAAAAGGTTTTGCTGGTAAAAACACTGTAATGGTTGGTGTAGAAACTAGGACATCAGCACCATTGAGAATAGAGAGAAATGAGTTAGGTGAAAGTATTTCTACTAAGGGATTATATCCTGCAGGAGAAGGTTCTGGATACTCTGGCGGAATTATTTCAGCAGCAGTTGATGGTGTTAAAATAGCAGAAAGCATAATGAAAGAGTGGAGACTTAAATAAAGTATATATAATTTAAAAAACTATGAGATAAAGATCTTAGAGCTAATCTCATAGTTTTTTATTTTATAATTATTTAAATAACTTCTTTGTAAAATAAAATATGTACTTAGCTTGAACTTAGGGTCATATGTTTGATAGAATAAAATCAGAAGAAATAAAATAGTTTTTAATTTCTAAATATTTGATTATTACTTATGTTCTGATTTATTTAATAATATATATAATTGGTTAGGAGAGGTAATCTATGGATGAGTTAAAAAAATATATATTAGTTATTAATCCAGGTTCTACATCAACAAAAATTGCCTTATTTAATGAAGTGGGTTTTAATGTGCTCAGCAAAACTTTATGTCATCATAGAACTGAAATAGATGCTTTTGATAAAATATATGATCAAAAGGATATGAGAGTAAGAGTAATAATGGAGTGGATGAATGAAGTTGGAGTAGAGTTAGAAGAAATTAAGGCTGTGGTTGCAAGAGGAGGACTTCTGAGACCTATGCCAGGTGGAACTTATAATATAACTAAAAAGTTGTTAGAGGACTTAAAACTAGGATATCAAGGACAGCATGCTTCCAATTTAGGAGGAATTATTGCTAAGGATATTGCGGATAAAACTAATATAAGGGCCTACATAGTAGATCCAGTAGCTGTTGATGAATTAAGTGAGGTGGCAAGATTATCGGGACTTCCAGAGATTCCTAGGAATTCACTTGTACATGCTTTGAATGTAAGAGCGGTGGCACGTAGAGTTTCATATAAGTTAGAGAAGGACTTTAATGAAGCATCCTATATTGTGGCACATATAGGTGGTGGAATATCCATAGTAGCCATGGAATCAGGAAAAATGATAGATGTAAGTAATGGATACGAGGGTGGGCCTATGTCTCCTGAACGTTGTGGAGAGGTGCCAGTAGGAGCATTACTTAATATGTGTTTTAGTGAAGAATTTCAAAAGGATGAATTAATAAAAAAGATTCAAAGAAGTTCAGGAATATTAGGATATATTGGGATAAATGATGGACGAGTTATTGAGGAAAAAATAACAAAGGGTGATAAAAATGTAGAACTGATTTTTACTGCCATGGCATATCAGATTTCAAAGGAGATTGCTGCAATGGCTACAGTTTTAAAAGGAAGAGTAGATGCTATAATTCTAACTGGTGGTCTCGTACATAATAAAAGGTTAGTTGATTATATAAAAGAAAGTGTAGGATTCATAAGTCCTATTGAACTAGTTCCAGGTGAGGATGAAATGCTTGCTTTATACGAAGGAGCTAAAAGGGTAATGGAAGGTGAAGAAGAAGCTAAAATATATGAGGAAGAGGTGTTTTTTTATGATAAAGAATTTTAAAGATCTTATCAAACAAGCTAAAGAAAACGAAATTAAAACTGTTGCAGTTGCAGTAGCACAAGATGAACCAGTTTTAGAAGCTATAAAGGCTGCTAAGGATCAAGGTATAGCTAATGCAATATTAGTAGGGAATAAGGAAGAAATAGAAGGTTTAGCTAAAAATCTATCAATGGATTTGTCTCAATTTCAAATAATTGATGAAAAAGATATGAAAAAAGCTGCGAATATAGCTGTTGAACTTGTATCAACGGGTAAGGCAGATATGGTGATGAAGGGATTAATTGATACAGCTAACTTCTTAAGAGCGGTATTAAATAAAGAAATAGGATTAAGAACAGGAAAATTAATGTCTCATGTAGCTGTTTTTGAAGTTCCGAAGTATGAGAGATTATTATTTATAACTGATGCTGCATTTAATATGTATCCAGAATTAAAAGAGAAAATAGATATAATAAACAATGCTGTAACAGTTGCTAAATCAGTAGGAATAGAACTTCCAAAGGTTGCACCTATTTGTGCAGTAGAAGTGGTTAACCCTAACATGCCAGCTACATTGGATGCAGCAGCATTAACACAAATGAATGCAAGAGGACAGATTAAGGGGTGTATAATAGATGGACCCTTAGCTGTTGATAATGCATTATCAGAGGAAGCGGCACGTCATAAGAAAATAAGTGGACCAGTTGCGGGTAAAGCTGATATATTATTAATGCCTAATATAGAAGCTGGAAATGTGATGTATAAAACTTTAACTTATACTACTGATTCTAAAAATGGTGGATTACTTGTTGGAACAAAGGCACCAGTAATTGTAACATCAAGAGCAGATACTTACGAAACGAAATTAAATTCAATAGCACTTGCTGCATTAGTTGCAGAATCAATGAAAAAATAAAGTAGAATATACTTAATATGTTTTAATTATTTTTTAAATCTACATAAGGAGGAAAACAAATGGGAAAAAAATTGCTTATAATAAATCCAGGCTCTACATCAACTAAGATAGGTGTTTATGATGATGAAAAAGAGGTTTTAGTAGAAACCTTAAGACATTCAACTCAAGAAATATCCAGCTATAACAGTATTTTTGAACAACTGGATTTCAGAAAAAATGTTATATTAAATGTTTTGAAAGATAAGAATTTCGATATAAATGAATTAAGTGCAATTGTTGGTAGAGGTGGACTTTTAAAATCAATTGAAGGTGGTACTTATGCTGTAAATGATTCAATGATTGAAGATTTAAAAGTTGGAGTTCAAGGACAACATGCATCTAATTTAGGTGGAATAATAGCTAATGAAATAGGAAAAGAATTAAATATCCCTGCATTTATAGTAGATCCTGTTGTTGTTGATGAGTTTAAAGAAGTTGCTAGAATTTCAGGTATGCCAGAAATAGAAAGAAAAAGTATTTTCCATGCATTGAACCAAAAAGCAGTTGCTAAAAGATATGCTAAAGAAAATGGGAAAAGCTATGAAGAGCTTAACTTAATTGTTGCTCACATGGGTGGAGGTATATCTGTTGGTGCTCATAAAATGGGTAAGGTTGTAGATGTTAACAATGCTTTAGATGGTGAAGGACCATATTCACCAGAGAGAGCTGGAGGCCTTCCTGTTGGAGATTTAGTTAAGATGTGCTTTAGTGGTGAGTATACCATTGAGGAAATCAAAAAGAAAATTAATGGTAAGGGCGGATGTGTAGCATATTTAGATACCAATGATGCAAGAGAAATTGATGAAAGAGCATCAAAGGGTGACGAGAAGGCTAAATTGGTATTTGAAGGCATGGGATACCAAACAGCTAAGGAAATAGGAAAATGTGCAGCAGTATTATCAGGTAGAGTTGATGCTATAATAATAACTGGTGGTATAGCCTACAGTAAAAATATGATTGATTATATTTCAGAAAGAGTAGAATTTATAGCTCCAGTAACAGTTTATCCAGGGGAGGATGAGCTCTTAGCTTTAACTATGGGTGGATTAAGAGTGTTAAATGGAGAAGAAATAGCTAAGGAATATAAATAAAATTATAAATAAGCTAAATAAAATAGAGTGATTTATAACCTAAATAATAAAACTCGGAATAGGTATAATTTCATGGTTCTTACCCCAATATGGGTATTTCAAAAATAACTAACTCAACACAATAAATGGCATTTGAGGATGCCATTTATTTTTGTTCAGCTATTTCTACTATATCAAGTGTTATATTCTATGCAGTCCATTCTTTTGATTATTGAATCATTCATTAGGATGTTTCTTTTCATGATTTTATGTATTCATAATCTTTTATAATATTCTTCTGACTACCTTTTTTACAATTTAAAATATACTTCCAATTATTTTTTCTACATATGCCCATAATACTCTGCACAGCATAAAGAGAATCACCAAGAATACATATATTTAATCTTGGGTATGTAATTCAGAATAAACAATATTAAAAATATAACATTATTTGTAATTTAATTTACATGTTTGACCTAAATAGTATAAATATATATATTGTTTTAGCAAATAGTGTGACTTTTTTTAAAACAGATTTGTATTATACTCTTACAATCTTATCAAACAAACCAAATTTAAAAGAAAATTCCATATCTCAATATAGATTAAAATCAATAAAAATGTTATGATGGAAATGTATGCTTTATTTGTTAATATCATATATAGCTGAGCCAATTTTAATAATCCTACTTTTGGTATATTCAATAATATTAAATTGGAGGTGATATCATGAAATTATGTTCAAATTGTTCTAGCAACATGATAAATCAAGGTCAATTAAAATTAAATAATGCACCTTTAGCTAATGTTGTTATAAAAATCGATGGTGAACTAGAAAAAATCAATACATTTGTATGTCCTAACTGTGGAAATGTACAGTTATATGTGTGTTCAAATAGCAAATGAAAATTAAGGAAGGAGTAATAATATGAGTACAGGTTATATTCTTGAAACACATAACCTTAAAAAGAAATTTAAAGATACTATTGCAGTAGATTCTATAAATGTAGCTATAAAAGATAAAAGCATTTATGGTTTAATTGGTAATAATGGAGCAGGAAAAACAACGTTGTTAAAACTAATATTTGGAATGATAAAACCTACTGAAGGTGAGATTAATTTTTATGATAATAATGTCAAAGTAGAAAATAAATCATTTTTTTCAAGCATAGGCTCACTAATAGAATCACCAGGATTAATGCTTAATATGTCGGCAAAGGACAATATTAAAGCAAAGTGTTTATGCCTTGGTTATAAATATTCTAAAAGTGAAATTGTAGAATTATTAAAACAAGTTGGATTAGAGGCTGCTATGAATAAACGTGCAAAGGATTATTCCTTAGGGATGAAGCAAAGATTAGGGATTGCTTTAGCATTAGTAGGAAACCCTAAATTACTTGTTTTAGACGAGCCTATTAACGGTTTAGATCCAGAGGGGATAATGGATATAAGAAATTTATTATTAAAATTAAATAAGGAAAAAAATATTACAATAATTATTTCTAGTCATCTATTAGATGAATTATCCAAAATAGCAACAGATTTTTGTATTATTCATAAAGGCAATGCTATTTTACAAAAAACAAAAGAAGAATTTATTAAGGAGAGCAATGGGATACCTATAGATGAATACTATCTTAAAATTGTAAGAGGTGAGAAACTATGATAAAGAGATTATTAATGTATGATTATTTTAAAACTATTAAATCATTAAGTACATGGATTCTATTATTTGCTGTAGTTGCCTTTACCTTATTATCATCGTCACTTACCTTTTTAAGTAAAAGTGATGTAAATAACATTCAACAATCTGAAATCATACAAGAGTTGTCACAAACTTCTACCGCATTAGATATTGGTTCTATGAGTGTAGTTGATTGGTGTGTTGATTCTATTTCAGGTGATTTTTTATTGATGTTTATTATGGTATTTGCAGTAATTCTAGTTACTAGTGATTATAGTTCAGAATATATAAAAAATATATATGGCAGTATTAAGAATAAATATAGCTATGTTTTGTCTAAGGTTGTTGTTGCAAGTTCTTTTGCACTTTTTTGCATTATAATATCCTATATAACTAATATTATATTTAATAAAATAGTTGTACATTCTAGTTCATTTGGAGATATAAATAATTTATTATACTACTCCTTTGCCAAATTATTATTAAGTATTGCTTTTAGCTGTTTAGTTATATTTATCTCAATAATCTTTAGGAAAGGTCTTTCAGCTTTAGTTGTAGCTGGGGGATATACTTTTTTCTTAGTATCTCCATTGTATACAGCAATTAATAGAGGTGTACAAAGTATATTTGATAAAGCGTCATTTAGTATCGGAAAGTATACGGTTATTGGGAATATCCTTGAATTAAATACTAAAATTGACTCAGAACAATGGAAAATAATATCAATTATAGTTATTGTAAGTATATCATTTACAATTTTAATTTCAGGTTATATATTTAGTGAAAGAGATTTATAAAATAATCACCTGTTGTAAAATGAAATTGAAGTA
>JAVXGR010000043.1:12953-13294 GCA_036657335.1 Clostridium sp.
AAAAAAATCCATAGAGGATTATTCTGTGTTGTGATTTAATCGCTAAAACAAAACATACAGGGAGGATAATCACCTATGGATTATGCAAATAATATCACAGAATCACGCAAAAATAAACATCTTAATTTTGAAGAGCGAATGGACTATTCAGCTACGCATCAAGGATGGATATACAGCATACAAAATAGCACCTACACTTTTCAATGTAGGTGCTATTGTTATAATACTGTTTTAACAATATTATATATTTCATTATTAATTTCCTCTATACTTCTTAAAGTATCATTTTTTACACAACTTACTTTTATCCAAGAATATTTGTTAGCAATAACTAATGCATT
>JAVXGR010000044.1:0-13124 GCA_036657335.1 Clostridium sp.
ATTATATAACTATATCTATAAAAAGTCAATACATTTTTATAGATATTTATAGATATTCTTTAACTGTTGTCACCCTCCTAGTAATGGATGTATACACACATGAATATATATTCATATGTTATCTTTAATATATCACTGTAGTACTAAAAATACAAGTAAGTTATTAAAAAGAGTTTCTATAAAGTTTAAATAAATATAATTAGAGGCAGAAAATAAATATGATTATAAATATAAGTGTCAACAAGGCAATTGGTATAAAAATAGGTCTAAAAGGGAGATTGATAGAAATAACTTAATGTAGCATATCTAAAAGCTTTTTAAAAAAATTGATATAAAAGCTTTTTATGAGTATAATTAGTAAGTTACAATATATTGTATACGGGAGGTTATTAAATGCTATATGTAGTTAAAAGAGATGGTAGAGTTGTTGATTTTGACACAACTAAGATAACGGGGGCTATTAGAGGGGCAGCTGATGAAATTGGATTTATAATAAAAGAAAGTGAATTAATGGAATTAACTCAGAAATCTATGGAGATATTAGAATCTTTATGTAAAGAAAAGTTAACGGTTGAAGAAATACAAAATATAGTAGAACAAATGTTGCTTAGTAATGGACATAGAAACATAGGAGTGGCATATTCAAATTATAGGAAAGAACGAACAAGAATAAGAGAAATAAAGTCTGATTTAATGAAGGCTATAAATAAAATAGGCGTAGAAACTGATCGCGATAATGCAAATGTTGGAAATAATTTTAGTTCTAAGCTCTTAAGAATAGCTAGTGAGTCTAATAAATGGCATAATCTATCTATGATGCCTAAACATTTATCTAAGGCTCATGAAAATGGAGATATATACTATCATGATTTAGATAGTTATAACTTAACAATTAATTGTTTGCATATACCAACAAAGGAAATATTAGAAAGTGGATTTAATACTGGGTATGGTTATATAAGAGGTGCAAAGAGAATAGAGTCTGCGGCAGAACTATCATGTATACTTTTACAGGCTACACAAAATGATATGTTTGGTGGGCAATCTCACCCAGACTTTGATAATGATATGGGTCACTTTGTAAATTACACAAGAGAAGAGATAAAAGCTGAGTTAAGAGGATTTGGTATAGATGAAGAGAAAATAGTTAAATTGGCTGAGAAGAAGCTAGAGAGAATTATTGAACAGTCTATGCAAGGGATAGTATATAACTTAAATACTATGCATGTGCGACCTGTTGCGTAATGAAAAGTTACGCCATTAGATAACTTATATAAAAAAATGTTTAGAATAAACCACAATTTATAGTATAAAATATAAGTTATTTAATAGAACTTGTATCTTGAGAATGTAAAATGATAGGGTAACGCCTTGAAGTGCACCTCTAATACTCCGATTAGCAGATAAAACTCTGATAATGAGTCTAATGTTAAAAGCTCGGTGAAGTCAGTTGAGAGCTACCGTAATTACACGAAAGTTATTTGGAGGCAAATAATGTAGCCTATAGACTGGGAGTCCAAAAAATAGATATGATTAGTATTTGCCTTAAAAAAGCAATGACAAACCTTTGAATTAAAACACCTATAGTGTAGTGTGTAGAAATGCACATGGTCCGTCAAGTCGGTCGCTACGTTTGGTTGAGTAAAATTGTGCGTTATGAAAGACCATTAAGAGTTACAGGCTCTTAGTCTAATCAGATATGTAGCAGGTGAAAAGAAGGAATCTAAGTCTATAAATAAAGGATAGAGATACAGGAATAGGGAAAGCTTAGAACATTGAGAGATTATCACTCTAAGAAGTGTTGATATGGAAAGGAAGTAATTCTATAACATATCTTAATCTAAGTGAGAGTAGAGGCAACGTACCTATGAAACTCTGATAATAAGGAGTGGAGGGATAGCCTCAAGTCAATATAATTGAAAATGTAAAGTTATAATAATATAATTCTCAATTATACTGATGGAACGCCGTATGAGGTGAAAGTCTCACGTACGGTGTGGAGTGGGGGAAAAGATAGAGATAATATCAAAGTCTTACCTATCACTATTCTCGTGCCGGGTCTCAGGTTCCTTTTAGTTCAATGAATATAGGTATTCCTAATTCATATGATAGTGCTTTAGTATGTAAAATATTCTTAGAAGAATATGAGAAGGGATTAGGAAGAGGAGAACAACCTATATTTCCTAATATCATTTTTAGGGTTAAAACAGGGGTTAACAGAGAGAAAGAAGACCCATATTACTACTTATATCAGTTAGCATGTAAGGTTGCTAGCAAGCGAATGAATCCTACATTTATGAATATGGATTCTGATTTTAATAAGGTGTATTATGATCAGGGAATAATACCAGCAACTATGGGGTGTAGAACATATGTATGTTCAAATTGCAATGGTGAGGCAGGAGCTAAGGGTAGAGGAAATATAGCTCCAACAACTATTAATCTTCCGAGATTAGGGATATTAGCTAAGCATGATGTGGAGAAGTTTTTCTTATTATTAGATTCTAAATTAGACCTTGCCAAGGAATCATTATTACATAGATATGATGTGTTAAAAGGCTTAAAAGTTAAGGATATGCCTTTTGTTGCAGGACAGAATTTAATGAAGGGTTCGGAAAACTTAAATCCTGAAGATTCTATAGAGCCTATATTAAAACAAGGTTCTTGGGCTATTGGGTTTATAGGACTAGCGGAAACTTTAAAAGCTTTAATAGGAAACCATCATGGTGAGACAGAAGAAGCTAAAGATTTAGGAGTTAAGATTATAACCCATCTTAGAAATTATACTGATGAATTAATAAAAGAAACTAAGCTTAATTGGAGTACCTATGCAACACCAGCAGAGGGGTTAAGCGGAAGATTTATAATTCAAGATAAAGCGGTATTTGGAGAAATAGAGGGAGTAACTGATAAAGATTATTATACTAATAGCTATCACATTCCCGTGAGTTATCCAATGTCTATAAAGGATAAAATTGATATTGAAGCACCTTATCATAAATTGTGTAATGGTGGTCATATAAGTTATATAGAAATAGATGATTATCCTACACCAGAAGTTATTCAAAGCATTGTAGACTATGCTTATAAAGAAACTAATATAAGTTATATAGGAATTAATTTTCACATGAGATATTGTAAGGATTGTGGAGAGAGAGTTGAAAGTTCTATGAGCAAGTGCCCTAAGTGTAGCAGTCATGATATTCAAGGCATTAGTAGAGTAACAGGGTATCTTTCACTTGATGAACGATTTGGAGCGGGCAAATATGCAGAGAGAGCTGATAGAACAGCACATAATGGAAGCCACGTTAAGTTATATTAATATATAAAGGTACTATGCTAAATCATTTATTTTATGACTTAGCATAGTACCTTTATTTTTGATATAATATTGATATAATTTAGGAGGTAAAGCATGGATACAAAATTAAGATTATCAGGAATAGCCTATGAGAGTTTAGTAAATGGTCCAGGTATAAGAAGAGTATTTTTTGCCCAGGGATGTACACATAACTGTGAGAATTGCTTTAACAAAGATACCCATGATTTAAATGGTGGAAAGTTAGTTTCTATAAATGATTTAATAAAAGATATAGATGTAAATCCAATGATTACAGGAGTAACATTTTCAGGTGGAGATCCTTTAGAACAAGGAGAAGAATTTGCAAAGTTTGCAAAGGAAATTAAAGATAGAAATTTATCAATATGGTGCTATACAGGGTATACAATTGAGTACATATTGAGTAATTTAAAGAATAAAAGTGGATGGGAAGAGTTAATTAATAATATAGATGTTCTGGTAGATGGAAAATTTGAAGAAGAACATAAAGTTGAAGGCTTAAGGTTTAAAGGGTCAACAAATCAAAGAATAATAGATGTTAAAAAAAGTCTGCAAGAGGGAGAAGTTGTTATATTAACTTAAAATAGTATAGACTATCTCTAATTGAGTATATTATAGGTGATTCAAAGATATCTTGGTGTACTGATGGTCTTGAAGGGTCGAAATCCACCTATATTGTTTTGATAAGGGAGAAAGGTGAAGTACTTGACCGTGAAATACCGCAATAATAGAATAGGTAAAAATTAAGAAAGTATATAGGCCCTAAGAATTATGATATTCCTAGGGCTTTAACTTATATTATTTGTGAGTCAATTTGTATTATTCATGGATATGCTCATCAGCTTCTTTATAGTCTTTTCTATATTTTTCCATGATTATATTTAAAATATCAGAAGCTATAGGTGGTGTGTAAGTTATAGCATTGGCTCCGGCTGAGATAGTTTCTTTTATAGAAATATCATTAGGGCCACCAGTGGCTATAATAGGGAAATTAGGAAACTGCTTTCTTATTTCTCTAACTATATGAGCAGTCTTTTTTGCACCAGATACATTTAAGATAGTAGCACCGGCATCTATTCTAGCTTGAATATCTTCAAATTCAGATACTACTGTAACAATAATTGGAATATCTATAGTAGCGCGCATTTGGCTTATAACTTCATTTGGTGTAGGATTGTTTACAACAACACCCATTGCACCTTTGAATTCAGCATCTAAGGCAAGGTTTACTACTCTTTTACCAGTAGTGATACCACCACCAACGCCACAAAACAATGGAACATCAGCTGCTAAAATTAAAGCTTCAGTTATTATTGGCTGAGGAGTAAATGGATAAACAGCTATAATTGCATCTGCATTTGTATTTTTTATAATTGCAACATCAGTTGTGAAAACAAAAGATTTAAGCCTTTTACCAAATATAACGATTCCACTTGCATCCCTAATTGAGTTTGGCACTTCAATCATATGGCTTCTTAAGGTTCCCTTAATAACAGGTACATTCTTACCTGTTACAGGAGTCTTTAGAGGTGTATTTACATCAGTATTTGCATCAGTATTTGTAGAGTTATTCATATGAGTTCCCCCTTTATATATAGTTTTATTAGTTAATAATTTTATTTAAATGTACATGGATTAATGAAAATATAGGAATTTAATACCGTAAAGCTAATTATACACTTGTTTATATATAATTAGATATACTATTTTAATACATATAGAAATTAAAAACAATTTAATTTATTAATTTTTAATCCAAATAATTTAAGATTATTACTTTGTTTTGAAAATCTAGCTTCTTGGGTAAGGTATAGGTTTGGGAGTGTATTTTCTCACCATTTTTTATACTCAATATAAAATCTTCTAAGCCTTTTATTGGAAGATTTATTGCAGCTGTTTTATAATGCATAGGTATTATTATTTTGCTGTTAAGAGTTTTACAAAGTTTAATAGCTTCTTTAGGATCTAAGGTATAATTCCCGCCTATTGGAATAAATAACACGTCTAAATTGTTTAATTTTGAAATGTCATCAAGGTTTAAGATATGTCCTAAATCACCTAAGTGAGCAAGTTTATACCCATCAACCTCTATAATAAAAATTATATTAGGGCCTCTTTTAAGTCCTTGTACATCATCATGATAAGAGGGTATTCCAGTGATTCTTATATCACCAATTATATGGTTTGAAATACTATCGATAAGAATGGGCGTTCCCTTAACCTCATGTAAATAATTGTGATCATAATGATTATGACTAATTGTAATAATATCAGCATTACCACAATAGGTGGTATATCCTAGGGTATCATCAAAGGGATCAGTTAAAATTTTTTTGCCTTTATTGGTAGTTATAAGGAAAGATGAATGACCGAGCCATTTTATATTCATTAAAGCCTCCAAGGTTAATATGAATTCAAGTTAGAATTTATATTAAATGTATATTTTAAGGTACGATATATATGTTTTTAAAAAAGAATACTTATATATATATTATATCTTATATATATATTATATCTTATATAGTAAGAAAATATATAAGGTATAGGAACTTAATTGGAACATATATGTATAGTATTAATAAAAAAGTGAAATAATAACAAAGCATCATGAAATATTATATAAAAAGTTTTATAATACCACAACAATATACATAAACTGTAAAAATACAATAAAGAATGTTATCTATAGTAACATTCTTCATAGAAATAAATAGAAGGTATGGATAAAGATAGGAAATAGAACCAATAAGGTGTAGAATTCAAATAACATTTAAATTAGGACTATAAGAGAGTTTGAAAAAAGTTATACTATAATTTACAATTAAGTTATTAAATATAAGTTGAGGTGTATTAAATGAAAAAGAATAGCTTAGTTTATTTAACTTTAGCAGTTGCTGTAATGGGATTAACTTTTATTAAAATAGACAGCAACAAAGAAGTAGCAGGACAAATCGGTGAATCAATAATGCATGGACAAATCGGTGAATCAATAATGCATGGGCAAATAGGTGAATCAATAATGCATGGTCAAAAAGGAATAAGAGAATCTGCAAGAGAAGGACTTAACAATGATCTAGAAGTAGAAAAACAAGTAGCAGGACAAATCGGTGAGTCAATAATGCACGGACAAATCGGGGAATCAATAATGCATGGTCAAATAGGTATAGGTCAAGAGCTTATATAAGTTAAGACTAATAAATAAAAAACTTCAGTTAATCACTGAAGTTTTTTATTTATATGAGAATATTTTTACTGAATGGAATATTTTCATATAATTTTATAGAATCTAAATATTTAGTTTCACCTGTTATTTCATATAATTTCTCATATAAAGCTATTAAATCTTTAAAGTAGAATTTATTTATAAAATAATTTTCACATCTTTTTAGTAAATCTACGTCCTCTGTTATAAAACCTTTTATAAAGTAATAGTCAATTTTACCAGCTTTAGTAAGTTTATTAAGAGTTATTTCCTTGCATACATCTAAACATTTATTATAATCTTTCTTTATAAAATATGTTAAAATTTCTTGTGCAAGTAAATTATTGTAAGCTATAGCATTAAGTTTATAATTATTTTTCAAATAAGATATCATATGAATAGATTCAGCAAAATTTTTATCATGTATAAGAAATGTAGAATAGGTACAATATAGTATATATTCTTTATACAAATCGCCATAATATTGTGAGAGATTCATACATTTTTTCAAATATATAATTGCTTTGTCATGTTGATCTAAATTATGATATGAAATAGAAAGATTAAAGTTAAGTGTAGCGAAAACATCAACATAAATTACATTTTCAGGATGGTTTAAAAAGTTTTCAAGTAAATTTATTGTTTCCTTATATCTAAGAGTTCGATAATATAAAGATCCAAGATTACAATGAATTACGGCACTTAATTTAGTTTCTACTAAGTTATATTTGTAAATATAGTTTTTAGCAAGGGATAGATACTTTAGAGCTTTATCACTATTGTTATTAATAAGTATAATTTTACATAGAGCATTTAAGCATTCTATAACATACTCTGCATATTTTTCCTTAAAAGTATCATCAGAAATTTTATAAAAATTTAAATATCTCTTCAAAGGTTTTAGGGCATCCATATGTCTTTCAATATTAAATAAAGCCATACCATAATAAAAATATTTATTATGGTCACCTATACCTATGAAATTTTGTTTATTGTATTCTACATATTTAATTATTCTAAAATAATCATTTTCCTTATAGAATCTATATAAATTAAAATTATATCCTATTTCACTAGTAATTTCATTAGTGGAATCACTATTATCAAAGAAAAAAGTCATAGGAACATTAAATATTGTAGCTAAATGTTGAAGTTGAGGAATAGAAGGATATGCTTTCCCATTCTCAATTTTACTTAAAATACTTCTGTTTAAAAGTTCATTACAAAGATCAGATTGTTTGAAATTTCTATCAATTCGAAGCTGTTTAATTTTATTACCAAGCAAAATCATTACATAAATCCTCCTTAGTGGTAAGCAAATATATTATTAAATAATTATAACATGTAAAATTAAAAAAAAGAATAATTAAAGAGGGATTATAGATATAATTTCATAAGTGTTACTAAAAAACAATAAAATGTAAAAATATTTATATATAAAAGTTTGTGATATCTTAATGGGATATATGTTTGTAAATATTGGGTGTTGCTGTAGGCAACAATCACATAAAAAAAACATAGGCAACTACAATAAAGTAGAAAACAATGTATAAAGGAGAATAAGAGAGGTATTCTTTTGAAATTGAGCAATTTAAGAGATTTTACTGTGAGTTCTTTATGAGGTAATATAGAGAGAGAAGGAAAAAGAAAATTGGAATTCTAAAAAATGATTTAGTTATTAAAGTAAACATAAGATAATATAAGTCTTTATATTAATAAAGCGTATTCACTAACATAGTACCTTAAGGAGGTGGTTTTGAAACCTTATTTAATGAAAACATTTTTCCAAGTTATTGGGAAAACAGCAAAGACACTAAGAAATTTATCTAAAGTAGAGATATTAAAGTTTGTAATGGTTGAAACTACAATATGTAATATTTAGAAGAATTTAATGATTTTCAGTATATATATTATATAAGAATAATAGTAGTAAATAAGTAGATAGTATATAAAATTAATTTTAATATTACTTAATATGATTAAACCACAATAAGATATAAGTTAATTTACACTAGACCATTTGTAGTGCTTTAAACCTTGGTTTTTCATAATATATGGTGGTCAATTCTTATTAAAAGTACTTTTTATGGTTTAATCTTAATATAAATATAAATATGTAATAATGATCCCTAAAATTAAAAACTCTTTAAGCGAACTTTTAGCTAGGTTCGCTTTTTTTAGTAGAATATATTTATAATTTGACAAGGGTAAATTACTGTAATATAATGAAGTAAATTAAATTGAGATATATATATAATTTCAATTAAAGACTAAATGTGGTGGCGTTGATTAGGAAGAGTAATTGACATTGGAACTTTCAGAGAGTGGGCATACTGGTGCGAGTCCATAGTAAAGAGTTAATGAAAATCACCTATGAGCTTATAGCTGAAAAGAAATGAGTAAGTTATGCGTAATTCTGCGTTAAAGGATAGGACATAAATATAAGGTTAAATAATCTTATTCAGTGTTTAAAGTTTTAATTACCATAGGTGGTATAGCGAAGAATATAAACTTCGTCCTATTTAGGACGAAGTTTTTTTATGTTACAAAAACTTAATATAAAAATACTAGATAGTAAGAAATCTGCATATATGAAAGGAGAAGTAAGATGTATAATAAAATTGATTCCACAAAAAGTTTTACGCAAAGAGAACGAGAAGTTGCCCAGTTTTGGAATGAAGAAAATATTATTCAAAAAAACTTTGATTTAAATGAGGGCGAAAAGTATTTTACATTCTATGATGGTCCTCCAACTGCAAATGGCAAACCACATGTAGGGCATGTTTTGACAAGGGTAATGAAAGATATAATTCCTAGATATAAGGTTATGAAGGGTTATCATGTTCTTAGAAAAGCTGGATGGGATACGCATGGTCTTCCTGTTGAACTTGAAGTTGAGAAGGAGCTTGGAATATCAGGAAAAGATCAAATTGAAGATTATGGTGTAGAGAAGTTCGTTAAGAAATGTAAGGATAGTGTATTTAAATATACTAGCCAGTGGAAAGAAATGTCTGAACTCATGGGATACTGGGTTGATATGGATAATCCATACGTAACTTACCATGACAATTATATAGAGTCTGTATGGTGGGCATTGAAGCAAATGTGGGATAAAGAACTGTTATTTCAGGGGCATAAAATCATGCCATACTGTCCAAGATGTGGAACAGCCTTATCATCTCATGAGGTTGCTCAAGGATACAAAGATGTTAAGGAATCAACAGCAATTGTTAAGTTTAAAGTTAAGGGTGAGGAAAACAAGTATATACTAGCTTGGACAACTACGCCTTGGACTCTTCCAGGTAATGTAGCCCTAACTATAAATAAGTCTTATGAATATGTTGAAGTTGCTCAAAATGAGGAAGTTTATATATTAGCTAAACAATTATGTGCTTCGGTATTAAAAGATGAATATACAATTTTAAGAGAGTTTAAAGGAACCGAAATTTTAGGCTTAGAGTACGAACAATTATTTAAGTTTGAAACTCCAGAAGAGAAAGCCTTCTATATAATACATGGTGATTTTGTAACTTTAAGTGATGGTACAGGAATAGTTCATACAGCACCTGCCTATGGTGATGATGATAACAGAGTTTGTAAACAATATGGATTACCATTAATTAATTTAGTAGATAGGGCTGGTAATTTTGTAGACTCAGTAGAGCCGTGGAAGGGTATCTTTGTTAAAAAAGCTGATGCTAAAATAATTGAGTTTATGAAAGAAAATAATATGCTTTATAAATCGGAGAAATTTACTCATTCATATCCTCATTGTTGGAGATGTGATACACCACTTATCTATTACCCAAGAGATAGCTGGTTTGTAAGAACTACTGAAGTTAAAGATAAATTAGTGGATAATAATAATAAAATTAATTGGATGCCAGATAATATTAGAACAGGTAGAATGGGTAAGTTTTTAGAAAATAATATCGATTGGGGTATTAGTAGAGATAGATATTGGGGTACACCACTTCCAATTTGGGAATGTGAATGTGGACACAAGGAATGTATAGGTAGTAGAGAAGAATTAGAAGCGAAAGCTATAAGTATTAGCGATGCTAAGGGAGTAGAGCTTCATAAGCCATATATTGACGCTATAGAGCTAAGATGTGAAAAATGTGGTAAGGATATGGTGAGGACTAAAGAGGTTATTGACTGTTGGTTTGATTCAGGTTCAATGCCCTTTGCCCAACATCACTATCCATTTGAAAATAAAGAGTTATTTGAGAAAAACTTCCCAGCTCAATTTATATCAGAGGCTGTTGATCAAACAAGAGGATGGTTCTATACATTACAAGCTATTTCAAACACATTATTTGAAAAGGCACCTTTTGAGAATTGTATAGTTTTAGGCCATGTACTTGATAAAAAGGGAATAAAGATGTCTAAGCATAAAGGAAATGTTGTAGATCCATTTAAAGTACTGCAAAATCAAGGAGCTGATGCTACAAGATGGCACTTCTACACAGCAAGTGCACCATGGCTTCCAACAAGATTTTCAGAGGAAGATGTAGCTGATACTCAAAGAAAGTTTTTGAGTACATTATGGAATGTTTACTCATTCTATATTCTATATGCTGATTTAGATAAGTTTAATCCAATTGAATATAAAGATTTTAAATCAGAAAATGTAATGGATAAATGGATGATGTCTAGATTGAACTCACTTAATAAAAATGTTCAAGAGTCATTGGATAAATACGATATAACTCAAGCCGCACTAACTATTGAAGGCTTTGTAGATGAATTATCTAATTGGTATGTAAGGAGAAATAGGTCAAGATTCTGGTCAGAGCAATTAACTGATGATAAAATTGGAGCTTATACTACCTTATATAGAGTAATTGTAGATTTAGTGAAGATAGCATGTCCTTTCGTGCCGTTTATGACTGAAGAAATTTATCAAAACTTAGTGCCTAATTTAGATAAAAATGCTCCAGAGAGTATACATTTATGCAATTGGCCACAAATTTCTGAGAAAGCTATAAACAGTGAATTAGAAAGAGAAATGGATTTAGCTTATAAGGTTGTAAAGTTAGGTAGAGCTGCAAGAAATGGTGCTAACATTAAAAATAGACAGCCACTTTCTAAAATGTTATTATCTACAAAGGTAATACCAGAGTATTATGGAGATATTATTAAGGATGAATTAAACATTAAAGCTATAGAATTTGGTGCTGATGTGTCTAAATTCGTTAACTTTGAAATTAAACCTAATCTACCTGTTTTAGGTAGAGCTTATGGTAGGTTCATACCTCAAATAAAAAAAGCTATAGGTGAGATGAATCAAATGCAGTTATCTCAAACAGTAGAAAATGGTGGATCTGTAATTATAAATGTTGAGGGTAATGAGATTGAATTAAATAAACAATCATTATTAATAAACATGAATGGCTTAGAAGGCTATGCATTCTCTGGTGAGGGTGAAATAGGAGTACTATTAGATACAACTATAACTGCAGAGTTAAGAGAAGAAGGACATATAAGAGAAATCTTAAGCAAAATTCAAAATATGAGAAAAGAAACTGGTTTTGAAGTTGCAGATAAGATTAACTTATATATTGCTGAAAATAAAATGCTTGAAGAAGTAATAAGAAAGCATGAAGATACTATTAAGAAAGAAACTTTAACTATAGATGTGTTCTATAATACTAATAGAGAATATAATGATGTGAAAATAAATGGCGAAGATTTAAAACTAGCTGTAGAAGTAGTTAGGTAGAATTCATTAATATATATATAAATAGTTATATAATATTAATGAAGCTGTAGGTATAAATAATTATATGAAGAGCAATATGGACCTTAGGATATATTCTAAGGTCCATATTATTTTTTTGTCTGTAAATGTTAATAATTTTATTTATAGTATAAAATTAAGTTTATATACATATTAAATAAAATGCGAAAATAATTATAAATATTTAAATTTAAGTATAATATATTGATATAAGGTAAATGGTTTTAAAATAGAAATATTTTATATTGAGATAAATTATATGTAATAAGGTAGGTGCAGTTTATGAATGAAAATAGTGAAATTTTATATTTAATTTGGCGGATTTCAGATGATGAGTATATAAAGATAGGAGAGTTAAGAAGAACATTTGGGGAAAGATATTATTTTAAATATGACATAGAAGGGGTAAAGATGGCTACAAGAGAGGGATTCAAAGTTTTTAATACAATGCCTGTAGTAACAGCAAGTTATTTTAAAGAAGAGTTATTTTCAGTATTTATTAAAAGAGTCAGTGGGAAATATAAAAAGGAAATTATGGAATGTAAAAATGTAGATAATATAAAGGAATATGATGAATTTGAGCTTCTTAAAATATCTAGAGGTAGAATAAAGGAGGATAAGGTAGAATTCTTAAGTTCAATTTCTGGTGTAGGATTATAGAATTTATAATACTTAATATTTTATATATTAGGTATTTATTTAGTGCGCCCAGCATGGGCGCAATCTAAAGGGTGAAAGTCCCTAGCATGGGTTGATAGTGCCAAGTGCATAGCTTAAGACAAGGGTGTACATGGTGACGTGGAATCTGAAGGAAGTCGGCGGCAAAACTCTGGTCTGAC
>JAVXGR010000045.1:0-12067 GCA_036657335.1 Clostridium sp.
AAACGTATGTCAGACTATGATTTAGCTGATATTGCATTCATAGAGGAGTGGATGAATACCCTTCCTCGAAGAATTCTAAACTATAATACTCCAGAGGAGTTGTTTGAATCAGAACTAGACATAATATATGCAGCATAAGTAAACTCAACGACTTAGGTCATAATTAGAAATTAGTTCAATTTGTTATTGCAATTTGTCATACTTCATGCACTTACCTTCTGGAATAAGACACTTATGTTTTGGGCAAATTAGCTCTATCATTCTCATCCTCAATTCTATAGCTACTGCTATATACTATACTTATTCTCCTATACTATAACAGGGCTTGTCTTGTAAATTTTTACACTACATTAATATTTATTTATCTATCCATACTTATATCATATATATCTGTTCCTATTTTTCGAAAAATTATTTTATAATTATTCTTATTAATCCAATTATCTAACTCATCATCCTTAATTTGAAACTTATATCTTAATACTTCTCCAAGTTCTTTACTCCATCTTATCTTAGACCTTGAATCCACTGCCATATTTAACAATGCTTTATACTCTATATTATTAAACTTTAATTTTATATCTATAGAATCCCTTTTTTTTAGATCTTTTATTTCAAAGTAACCTCTTATGTCCTTTGGTATTCCTGATTCATTATATTTTAGAAATGATTTATCTATCAATTTAATAGCTATTTCATCTAATATAATTATCCATGAATCTGACATAATAACTTTATCATTCAACTTAAGCATATGTTCCTCCTAAATATAATGATTAATCTAAATATCCTCAAATTCATCTTACCATATTTACCTATATTTTTCATTATATTTATTCCCATTAAAAAGTTACCTTAATTACCAACGCAAAAAAATTCTCATTATTTTGTACATAAGTTATTTACTATGCATTTTAAGAATTACACCCTTCATATGGCTATATTTGCTGGTTATTTTTAAGCCGTTTAATATTCCTTATGTTTTTTTCAAGTTTAATGTATTTAACTATTTATTTTCCAAACATCACTAGTTAATTTGTTTTAAAGATGCTTTTATTCATTTAAATTGTTGTTGTTTTATTGTTTTGATTTTTTCGTATCCCTTTTAGACTAATAATTACTATTAACTATTAGAGGGTATTTTGAACTATAAGTTTTAAATATATTTTTTATTATAATTACTTGATTTGTTGTATAATTTTTATAAGTTTTTAATCTAAGTGTCTTTATGCTTTTCTTTGTAGCTTTGCTGGTACTAAGGGAATAGCTTATTCCTGGTTGTGATTATATTATTATGATTTTGAGGATTGGAAGTCATAGATTTCACAAATATAAGAAAGAGCTTGTTCAAAGTGGGCTTTTCTCTATTGTTAAGGAAAAATCTAAGGGTAGATTTACTCAAAATATTTATATTTTAAATATAGCTCTTCCTACAGCTTCAAATAAATCTAATTTTCTTGCTAAAACTAATTATCATGGTAATTACAATAATAAGTCTACTATTACACATAATTCATACTCTTATTTAGATTCTCATACTAATGACTTAACATTAGGAGTTCATATCTATTCTGAGAATGATGAATTGTCTTCCTATGATTTTATCCAGAGAATTTAATTCTGTTGAGCTTCAAAATAAGGATGGGGCTATTGAACGTAGGCTCATAGAAATGCGTAGGAAAAATATTTTAGTAATCCCAGAAAAAGGAAATACTACAGACTTAAATTCATATTAAGCCTGTAGCATTTTCCTCGTTTTTCTACATTTCTGTATAAGTTAGATTTGTAACTGTATACTTTTTTATAATTTCTATAGTTTTTCATAGTACTTATATCTTATTCCTCTGTAAACTTAATATCTATATCCCCATGTTTTGCACTTACTTTAATTTCTTTCTCTCCGGTGTTTTTATTTCTAAGATTATTGTCACCGTATTTTGTTTCTGAATATATTTTATATTGACTTTCTTTACCCTTTATTACTGCATCTATATCTCCTGAAGTAGTTTTGAACTCTATATTAGGTGCTATTATATCCTTTACCCTCAAATCTCCATTGATTAATTCAATTTTCGTCATGTTTTCTATGTTAAGACTATTTAATTTTACCTCTCCACTTGTGCTATCCATACTTAAGCCCTTTGCATCTATATTGCTTAATCTAATATCACCATACTGAGATTTCACCTCAAATTCTTCACATTTAAATTTATCAGCTATAATTGATCCACTACCTTCTTCTAGTTTTACCGAAGCATTAACTTCAGAATTTAAAATTTTTATATTCCCATACTTTGTAGAGAGTGTAAGTAAGCCACTTAATTTTATATTTGACAAATTAATATTTCCGCTATTATTATTACTTACTATATTTCTTATGCCTGATATATCTTTAATCTGTACATTGCCATAGCTATTTACTATATCTATATCCCCTATAAATGTTTCTGGAACTTCTATCTTAATACCGGTGATTATTTCATTATTAAAGTTAAAGACATTATACCATTTCCTACTATCGGTCTTAGATTTTATCTCAGTTACATCTAGTATTCCATTTTTTACTTCACTAGTAAAGTGGTCCATTGAAAATGTTACTTTTATTTTATCTTCTATAGATGGTACAATCTCAACACTTCTTGCTATGACATTTAAATCTATAACTGAAATTTTTTCTTCTAGTGGAGAATAAGTCTTCTCTACTTCTTTGTACTCAATGTTCTCTATATCTCCATTAGTTAAAATAATATTTAAATCAAAATCCATAGATGCTGCTCCTATAAAGGTTGTAATTAATCCTACAATTACTATGACAGTAGATATTTTCAAAATCTTTCTTGAGTGTTGTTTTATAGTATTCTTCATTAATTCTTCCCCCTCCTTGATTCAAATATTTTCCTTACCCTTTGTAAAGTACAACCTATTGTCCTACTTATACCTCCTGTGATATTTACAAATATGATTGTAAATATACCTGTAATACCTAAGGAGGTTATGCCTATGCCCAACTGAAAAATTCCAGATTTTATAGAATTCATCATTAAGAATGGCACCCCTGCTATTCCTACCATTGCAATGATTAAAAATGATACAACAACTAGGGCAACTATTATAATAGGTACACACATAAGTATTAATCCTGCAAATAACAGAGCTGCCCCCGCTAAGAGTAATGCCCCCCAAAGAGGTGAACCAAGTACCACTAATATTGTAAGTAAAACCTTTATACCACCTGAAAGTGAGGGTTCTTTAACCACAATACTGTTTTCTCTTATAATTTCCTCTGCAATTAAACCTACACTTCCTAATTTATTAACCGCCTCTTCCTCATCTAATCCACTTTCAATATAATCCTCTATAATTTCGTCATAATAACCCACCATTTTATTACGTTCATTTAGTGGTAATGACCTTAATAGCATATTAAAATTTCTTAAAAATTCTTCTTTATTCATTTTCATCATCTCCTTCTATAAATCTATAAACCCTCATAACATCTGGCCACTCCCTTAGGAATTCTTGGATTTTATCTATTCCCTCTTCCGTAATTTTATAATATTTACGTAGTCGACTATTATGTTCTATAGAGTATGTTGTTAAGGCTTTACTTGCCTCAAGCCTTTTTAAAATAGGATATAAGGTAGATTCTGATAGCTCTATATACTGTGATATATCCTTAATTATCTGATATCCATAAGAATCACTGTGTTTTAAAACAACTAAGACACAAATTTCTAGCAAGCCCTTTTTTAGCTGTGTATCCATAATTTCACCACCTTGTTTTATACTATATAATACATAGTATAATGTGTCAACTAGTATACATGAAAATACTTGATTTCCTATTCCAGCCATCTACTATAGGATTTATTACTCTCAATGCTTTTCTTCATGGAAAAATCCAGTAAAAAAAGAGACTTGGTTCTAATATTGAACCAAGTCTTCTTTATTCTATATGACTAGTATCACATTCTAATGAAAAGGTGATTTTATCCTCATCCACATCAATTATGCTTAAACAAGTATTCTTTATATAAGGTTCCTGCCAAAAATTTTCTAGGCTTAAGTCCTTAACCACATAATATATAGCCTTTATTAAGGCTGTGTGTGTAACTACAAGTATTTTCCCATCCCTATGATTTTTAATTATTTCACTTAATATACTTCTTGCCCTATGTATTAACTCTAAATATTCTTCACCTTCTATAGCTTTATATAAATGAGGTTTATTCCAGAAGTTATCCCAGTCTACAGCGTAATTCTTCTCTATTTCTTCATAATATTTACCTTCAAATATACCAAAGTTCATTTCCTTTAGCTCATCTTTATAAATTATATCTATATTTCTATCTTTTTTTATGTATTTAGCCGTATTTGCTGCTCTACCTAATGGACTTGCGTATACGGCTGTAAAGTCCACATCCTTTAAGGCTTCACCTAATATCCTTGCTTCACTTATCCCATTATCCGTGAGATCGGAATCATAAGAACCCTGCATCCTTTTTTCTAAATTCCACTTTGTTTCCCCGTGTCTTACTAAATATATCTTCAAATGATTTAACCCTATGTCCTCTCTTTATTTTACCTTCCTAACTTCACTATGTAAATTACTTAGGTTATTTTGCTTGTTTTTATTATTACAATTGTCTTTCATCTTCTGTATTTTCTACTTCATACTCTACTTTATTTTTAGGCATCCACATTGTATTTACTCCTAAGGATATGAATATCCCTATTAAGGTGTCCAAAATCCTATTCAATGTAAATGCATAGGGATTAATATCTATCCCATGTGATACAGTAACGCTTAAAAACACCACACAGGTTATATATGAAACCGCTTTTTTTTCTATGAGCACCGTTATATATATTAATGGTATTATGGAGAAGGAAATTAAAAGGTATTGAAGTATTGGCATGGTATTAGGTATAAAACTTCGTTCTACAAGTAAGATTACCATGCCGAAAACTCCTCCAATTATTGTCCCCATTATACGATTTTTCGCGACTTTTAAACTATTTGACACCTGAGGCTGCATACACAAAATTGCTGCTATAGCTGAATAAAATGGTATTCCGCCTCCTCTAAGTAATCCTATTAATAAACAAACAAATACTGCTATTGATGATTTAATAATCCTCATTCCTATTCTTGGCATTAAAATTCTCCCCCATATTCTACGTGAATCTCTAAATTACACACCTTCACTACCGCTTAAATAGAACTCCAACTATATTTAAAATACAACCTCAACTACCTCTTAAATCTACTCCAACTATATCTTAAATACAACTCCAACTACTGCTGCTATTCCTATGTAAAAAATTGGATGCTTTTTGTATTTATTAGTCGCATATATTAAGGCTATTAAAAATACCGTGGCCTTAATATTTATAATATCTCCTATAACTGTAACCTTAGTTAGACTGGTCCATGTTACTATACTTATCTGTAAAACTTGAAACCCTGCCGCAGCTATAAGTCCAACTACAGCAGGACGTAACCCACTAAATGCAGAGTCTACATATATACTTTCTTTAAATTTATCTAAGAACTGTGCAACTATAACTATTATAATAATAGAAGGCACTATTAATCCTAATGTTGCAACTATTGCTCCCATGACTCCTGATGAACTATAGCCTGAATATGTTGCCATATTTACTCCAATTGGCCCTGGAGTAGATTCTGAAACCGCAATCATTGTAGACAACATATCCTTCTCAAACCATGTATATTTATCAGCTAATTCATATAAAAATGGAAGTGTTGCAAGTCCTCCACCCACTGAAAATAATCCAATTTTAAAGAACTCTAAAAATAGTGTTATGTATATCATATTTTCTTACCTCTCAGAACTCTTGATAATAAGCCTGTAACTGCTGCTCCAACTATAATATATGCAGGTGATATAATTGAAAAAGCCGTCATAAGAAAGGCTATTATTGCAATTATTACTCCTTGAATATTTACTATAGAAGTCTTTCCTATTTTAATAATTGCATCTATTATAAGTGCTACAACAGCTACTCTTATACCAGCAAAAGCATGCTGTACAGCTACAATATCCATAAAATTTTGTAAGAAGGCTGCTATTATAATTATAATTATAAGTGATGGAAATGTAACTCCAAATGCTGCAAATATTCCACCTAAAATCCCCCTCTGTTTATATCCTATAAAGGTTGCTGTATTAACAGCTATAACCCCTGGTGTACATTGACCCACAGCAAAATAATCCATAACTTCCTGCTCCGTTGCCCACTTTTTCTTCTCCACAACTTCCTTTTGAAGCATAGGTAGCATTGAATACCCTCCACCAAAGGTAAGTGCCCCTATTTTAGAGAAACTCCAAAACAATTCTATTAATTCTTTCAATATTTTTCCTCCTAATTTTTTACGAATCAAATTCAATCTTAATTGTACACCAATTCAATGTAGAATTTCTATGTAAATATAAAAAATAGCATAAAACCCAGAATTTTATTTTACCCTAGGCTTTATGCTACTATCCAAATTTTAATTTTATTTTCTATAAGTTTTCTTTTCCTATTTTTATCCACTCATCTTTATTTCTAATTTTTAATGTTTAATTTCTGCTCCTTAATTTATAATTTGTAATTTGTAACTTCTAACTTCTAATTTGTAACTTCTAATTTGTAACTTCTAATCTAAAATTTCTAATTTCTAATCTAAAATTTCTAATCTAAAATTTCTAATTTCTAATTTCTCATTTGTAACCTGTAGTTTCTAAAGTCTTACGCTACTATTCCTCTTACTCTTACCCAATTTCAACCTATTTTCCTAAAATATAAACGCCTTTATAATCCATTGATGTTGCTGATAAACCTGGAATATTAAAGTTTTTAATATATTTTCTTTGGTAGGTATTAGATATACCATGTTGGAATGGAGATGTTATTGCATCCTCATAAATCAATATTTTTTCAGCTTTAGTTAATAAGTCTGCTCTCTTTTTAGTGTCTATTTCCTTTCCTGCATCATCTAATAATTTATCAAATTCTTTGTTATTCCATCCTATATAAGAATAGTATTTACCATATTCTTCAGATTGGAATATCTCCAAGAAATTTAATGGCTCATCATAGTCACATACCCATCCACCAACTGCTATATCAAATTCACCTTTTTTCATATTTTCAAACATTATTTGATATTGAATTGTTATAACTTCTACATTAACACCTAATTTTTGTTTCCATTTACTCTGGAACCATTCACCTTGTTTCTTGCAAAATTCAGTATCGCCCCTCATAGTTATAGCTACTTTTAATTTAGATGGATCATCACCTAATCCTTCTTCCTTCATACCTTCTATTAATAAATCCTTTGGATCTTTAAACTCCTTAATTAATTCTTTTACATACTGAGGCTTGCCAACCAATTCTTGGAAAGGTTTATTGTCTATAGCAACATTTTCTGGAACCAATTCATATCCTGGAATATCCATACTATTATATAAATCTTTGCTATATTCTTCCCTGTCAAATCCAATGGAAAATGCTTGTCTTATTTTCTTATTTTTCATAGGACCTGACTTAGGATTAAACACTAGAGATTCAACATTATATTGTGGTTTACTTATAACATCAAATTCATTTGTAGCATCAAACTTTAAAGTCCATTCTGGATCAGTTACATTACCTCTATCTATTTCGCCACTATATAAAGCATTCATTGTAGAATTTTTATCCGTACTTTTTATACTTACTATCTTTTCTAAATACACATTATCCTTATCCCAATAATTAGGATTCTTCTCATAAACCATTTTCCCATTGTGTACCCATTCAGTTAATATAAATGGTCCATTACCAACAGTTTTTTCTGCTTCACTACCATAAGCAGAACCATATTTTTCAATAGCAGCCTTTTGCACTGGTTTTAAACTATGATAATATGATAATTGTAAGAAAAATGGTACTGATTGTTTCAATTCAAATTTTACAGTATAATCGTCAGGAGCTATAACCCCTAATTTTTCTAAGGCTGAATCTATCTCTGCGTCTGATTTACCAGTCATCTTTGTGATTTCTTCTGCTCCCTTAAGGAAAGGATTTAGAAAAGTTGAATATTCAGATGCTGTTCTTGGATCTACAAGTCTTCTTAAAGAAAATACAAAATCCTTAGAAGTAATAGGTGTTCCATCTTGCCATTTAGCATCTTCTCTTAGATTGAAAGTCCACTCTGTAGCATCCTCATTGGATTTCCAGGTTTTAGCAATACCTGGTTCAACCTTATCCGGCCCATTGTCTTGCCCAACAACTCTTGTTAAACCCTCAGTAATAGGCCCTACAGCCTCTGAATCAGTGGCATTAGACATAACTGTCGTATCTAATGTTTTAGGTTCCCCACCTATTACAGTTAAGATTTGACTGCTATCCATTTCTGGTTTCTTTGACTGAGAATCATTTACTCCAGTATTACCTGAATTATTATGTTTTTTATCACCACACCCTATAAGTGCTGATGTTGACATAACTGATATGGCTAATAATGTAGCTAATATTTTTTTACCCTTCATTTGTATTCCCCCTTTAATTAAATTCCTAAGTTAGTAACCCCTACTCTTTTAAAATGAATTACTTTCAGAATATTTTGAAAATTCCATGTAACTTTTTAGTAACCTTCTCTTATTTATGTATGTTACATCACACTTAATATTTTTGCAAGTTTTTTATTTTTCATCGCAAATTCTCAATTTTTACTTGTTTATATGAAATGTATCTCAATTTTACATTTTGCATAAATATTGTTTATTTTTTTGAATAAATATCTATTTAAATAATAATAAAATCATAATCATTATATTCTTTTGTAATTATTTAAGATATAATTTTATAAGAATTAAATATATAATTTCTTTTTTTATAATTACTTCTATTTTTAAATCTGCCCCATTTACGCTACCTTATACACCATATAGTGAAGATCTATCCTAAGATATCCAGTCTTAATTGAAGTATGCTTACAGTAATCTTAAAATCCATTTACTATAATCCAAGCTTTTCTCCTTCCTATTATTTTTCGCATAAAAATATAATAATATGCAATTTATGCAATCATAATATACAAAAAAAACATGGTAAATATATATATTTATCCATGTTTATTCCTTATGAGGTGTTCTGGTTTTGAAACTTTTTGAAGCTTTATGAAAGTTTTTTACAATCAACTTCATAATAGCTTTTTTTTGATTGATGCTTTCCTAGTTCCTTTATTCATAATAGCTTTTTTCTACTTCATGATTTTCTAGTATCTTTCTTCCTTATTTATTAATTTCAGATGTGAATATCTACACATCTTCTCTACCTTTCCTATATTTTTAGATAAGGAAAGAGCCTATAAAGTTAAATATATATCCTATAATTATTATCCCTACAGTTACTATCGATACAAATATCCCTAGTAACTTGGGTTTAACTGCTTTTCTTAACATTATTATAGAGGGTAGTGATAATGCTGTAACAGCCATTATAAATGATAAAATTGTTCCTACACCTACCCCTTTAAAGAATAATGCCTCGGCAACTGGAAGTGTACCAAATATATCCGCATACATTGGTATTCCAACCGCCGTTGCTAAAAGTACTGAGAATGGATTATTTTCACCTAGTATATTTTGAATAATTTCTGTTGGAATCCAGTTATGAATCAAGGCTCCTATTCCTACCCCTATAACTACATACATGCAAACTTTTTTCAAAGTAAAGAACATCTGATCCTTTGCAAAGCTAATTCTATCCTCTGTCGTTAACTCTGGAGCTTCAATATCAATTGCACTTCCACTCTTTACATACTGTTCAACATATCTCTCTAAGCTTAACTTATCAATGATTGTCCCACCAATTACCGCAAGTATAATACCTACAACTACATAGGCAAAAGCAATCTTAACTCCAAATATACTTATCAACATTAAAAAGCCTGCTAAATCTACCAATGGAGAAGAAATTAAAAAAGAAAATGTTACTCCTATTGGCAATCCAGCATTAGTAAATCCTATAAATAAAGGTATTGAAGAACATGAGCAAAATGGAGTCAAAGTTCCAAGCACTGCTCCCATAATATTAGCAGTAATACCATTAAATCCACCTATAATTTTCTTAGTTCTCTCCGGTGGAAAATAACTTTGAATATAGGATACTATAAAGATTAATAGAGACAGTAAAACTATAATCTTAATTAAATCATAAACAAAAAATTGAATGCTCCCACCAATTCTAGTGCTTATATCCACACCTAACTTTGATAATACTCCTCCTATTAATTTACTTAACCACTTCATACCTAGAATTTGATTCTGTATAAATTCCCATATTATAATTACTATATTCATAAAAACATCTCCTATTCATATCTCGTGCATATTCTTTACAAATTAATTTTACATAAAAAGTTTTTTTATTTTCCCCCTTTTATTTCTTAATAGTTATATAGATATCTCTCTATATATAATATAGATGATTATCTATATTAATGTCAATATATTCATTTAATTATTTTATACATTCTACTCATATATTGTACCATGTAGAAAAGAATACTTTAGATGGTGAAACTTACTTAAACACATATTTAATAAATATGTGTTTAAAGATATACAATAAGGATATACAATAAACCCATTATGAATTTCTTGTATATCCTAAAGTTAATCACATTATTTAATTTTAAAGCTTTATTCAGATTCAGATTCAGATTCAGGTACATTACTTTGTATATATGACGCAACTTCCTCTATACTAATATCTAAAACAGTAGCAAATTCTTCATTTAATAAATTTTTTGCTACCTTCATAATATCATCATCTGCTTTATTTATCTTTTTACCTACTAATTTTCTGATTTCTTTGTTAGCACATATACTTTTTATCAATACAATTAATTCTTCACAATCCCCAGTTTTAAGCATTGCTTTAAATTTGCTATCTCTTTCCTTATCCTCATCTATCCATAAAGTTTCCTTATTAGCCATACCATCTATTAATGAAGATACCTCTTCTTTAGAATGTATTTTTCTCATAAAAACTTTTTTATTATCTACGGGAATTTTTATTGTTGTTTTTTTAGAGTAAACAGGACTTAATACATAGTACTCTTTTTCTTCATCATCCATAAATCTTTCTTTTCTTATATCTTCAAGTTTACAAACTCCTGTTGTTCCATACATTATGTAATCATCAATCTTAAACATTAACATACATCATTCCTTTCACAAAACTTTATTTTTCCCCAAATTTCCAATCCTTAACATTGAGTGATTTAGATTTATATATCTAAATTATTCGTTTATATAGAATATATAAACTCTATAGCTGAAGCTCTTTTTTAAAATCTATGTATATATTTTAATTAACTTTATGTGCCTAAATTATTTTTACTGCTAAATACATGGACTATATAGATTAAGCTTCTTTTTAACCTATATATTTTTTTAACTAAGTTCTTACATCTAAATTATTCTTACCTAGAAATACATGGGATATATAGATGATTCTTCTTGTACCATATAGTGTTAAATTTACATCAACAACTAAAAAAGTAGTTTCATCAACTGGACCTAAGTTGTTAAAACTACCCCTATACTATTTATTTTAGCATATTCCAAAACTTCAATGTAAGTGAAACTTCTTATTTTGAAATTAAACTTACCTCCATGCTTCCATATATGTACGCGTCTATAACTTATCTATAGTATACCACGAAGGACAGTTAATAACAATTGATGTATTCTTTCCGTTTGAGTCAAGTAAAAGTTGGCAAGTCTTCTTTTTCAAAATATACCTATATAAATTCACTCCCCAGCAGCTATGCTTTGCCCGGTTTAGGGCGCAACTCTCCTACGAAATTCACAAATTAATTTTTGAATGGTTAAAACCCTAAATTACTAAATGTTTTATTCCTTATTAAATTTCTTATAGTATCTCTTACGCCACCCCTCATAAATAACCCCTAATTTTATTTCTTTTTTTTGCTTTTACCACTTTTAGGTCTATCTTTACCCTGCATACATAGCCATAGACCATCCATTTATTGAAATAT
>JAVXGR010000046.1:0-11899 GCA_036657335.1 Clostridium sp.
TGGATATCAGAATCAACAAGGTGGATATCAAAACCAACAAGGTGGATACCAGAATCAACAGGGTGGATTTCAAAATACACAAGTTGCAACAACAAATGGAGAGGTAGCGGTACAATCACAGGCTAGTGAATTTGAAAATATATCAGAATACAAACAGATATTAAGAGGTATGAAGGAAGTTCAAAGTCTTACAAATGAAGTTGAGATCGAGAACCCTAACTCTATAATTATGTTTGGTCAAGCAGTAAGTGACAATATATCAAAGGTTTCCGATGAGTTACTAAATTCTATGAAATCTGTAAAAGCTGAGGAAGCAGGTGAGATGCTAGTTAACTTAACTAAAATAATGGATAAGTTTGATATGAAGGAAATAGAGGGGGAGGAAAAGCCTTCTATGTTCTCAAAATTAATGAAGGGTATGGGTAATTCTGTAGCTAAGCTATTCCAAAAATATGATTCTATGGGATATGAAGTAGAGAAAGTTTACGTATTATTAAAAAAATATGAAAGTGACATAAGAGTATCTAATGGAAGCTTAAAAAAATTATATGATAGTAACTATGAATTCTACAAGTTACTAGAAAAGTACATTGTAGCAGGAGAAATTGCCTTAGAAGAAATAGATGCATATATTGGACAAATATCAATGAATAATTCAATGAACCAAGAACAAAAGCAAATGTTAACAAACAAGCTTGAGGTAAGTAGAGAAATGTTATCACAACGTGTCTATGACCTGCAAATTGCAGAAAATGTTGCTATTCAAGCGGCGCCAATGATTCAAACTATGCAAATGTCTAACTTTAATTTAATGAGAAAGATAAACTCATCATTTATAGTTACATTACCAATATTTAAGCAATGTTTAGCACAGGCTGTTATTTTAAAAAGACAGGAAATACAAGCGAAATCAATTAAGCAATTGGATGAAAAGACAAATGAGCTTATACTGAGAAATGCATCTAATACTGCTAGACAATCAGTTGAAATTGCAAAAATGGCATCAAGTAGTTCTGTGTCTATTGCAACATTAGAAAAATCATATGAAACAATTATGAAGGGCATAGAAGAAACTAAGGCTGTTCAAGCAACTAACAGAGCGGAAAGAATGGAGAATTCAGCTAAATTAGAAAGAATCAAAAATGATATAAAGAAACATAATTGACAAAGATAATTAACAAATAGTACATATGAGTTTTATTGTAAAAATGTGTATGAGGTGTTATAATTATCGAAGAGAAAAGGTTAAAAAATTACGTAATACATTAGGAGGGTAAAAATGGCAATAGATTTAGGTAGCATGACAGGTTTAGGTAGCATGACAGGTTTAGGAAATTCTAGTACTCCATCTAACAATGGGATTAATGCATTAAATCTTAAAAAAAATGATGTGTTAAATTTAACTAAAAGCAATCCAGGACTTGAAAAGGTAATATTAGGAGCAGGTTGGGATGTAGCTAATGTTGGCCAAGATTTTGATTTGGATATAGTAGCATTTTTATTACAAGGAAATGGAAAGGTTCAAAATGTTCCAGCAGATGTTATATTTTTCAACAATATGAAGGGAACAGGTATTGAATTAGAAGGCGATAACAGAACTGGTGCTGGAAACGATGATGATGAGAGAATGAAAATCGACTTATCTTTAATACCAAGTAGTGTAGAAAAGATTGTGTTTCTAGTTACTATTCATGAAGCTCAAACTAGAAGACAAACATTTGGCATGGTAGAAAATTCATATGTTAGACTTTTAGATGAAAAAAACAATGAAAAAGAGATTTGTAGATTTAATTTAAAAGAAAATGGATCAACGGTTACTTCAGTGATATTTGCAGAAATAAGCAAAGTTAATGGAGAATGGCAATTTAAAGCTGTAGGTGAAGGTAAGATAGCAGATTTAAATGGCTTATTAAGTCTATACATGTAATAAAAATATATAAACGGGGGATGGCAATATGACAGTAAGTTTAAACTTAAAAAAGAATGATATTTTAGATTTAACTAAGATGGCACCAGGATTAAATAAGATTACACTAGGTGCTGGTTGGGATGTAGTTAAAAAAGGACTTTTTAGTTTTGGCGGAGATTATGACTTAGATTTAGTTGCATTGCTAATTGATAGAAATGAAAAACTTCTAAATGGGGGTGTGATTTACTTTGGAAACCTTCAGGGTGAAGGAATTTACCTACATGGAGATAACAGAACAGGGGCTGGAGATGGTGATGATGAGAAAATATCAGTTGAATTAAACAGACTACCATCAGCATGTACTAAGGTGGTTTTTGCAGTTACAATATACAATGGAGCAGCAAAAAAACAAAGTTTTGCTCAAGTTAAAAATGCATATGTAAGATTGATGAATGAAGAAAATGGTGGACAAGAAATATGTAGATACAACCTAACAGAGGATGGTGGAAAAAATACCGCTATAATCTTTGCAGAGTTGGAAAATTGCAATGGAAGTTGGCAGTTTAAAACTAGGGGAGAATTACTTGAGGCTACAGTTACAAGTTTATCCAATATGTACAAGTAGGAGTGAGGTAAATGGCAATTAATTTAGGCGGAAACTTTGGTGATTTAACAGGAAGTCAAAACAATAGTAACAATCAGTCCACAGGTATTAGCTTAAATTTAAACAAGAATCAAGTTTTAGATTTAACTAAAAGAAATCCAGGGCTTAGAAAAGTTATGGTAGGTGCAGGTTGGGATATTTCAAATAATGGCTCAGGATTTGATGTAGACATAGCTGCGTTTATGTTAGATAGTAATAATAGATTTAACGATGTTTCAAATATAATATTCTTTAACAATAAAACAGGACAAGGTATTACATTAGGCGGAGATAATTTAACTGGTGTGGGCAATGGTGATGATGAAATAATACAAATTGATTTATCAGCAATTAATCCTAGTATTTCAAAGATTGTTTTTATTGTAACTATACATGGCGCAATGGAAAAAAGACAAACATTTGGTATGATTAATAACTCATATGTTAGATTAGTTGATGTTGATCAAAACAACAAAGAATTATGCAAATTTAATCTTAAAGAAAATGGCTCCACAGCAACTTCAGTTATTTTTGCTGAATTGAATAGAGACGGTTCGGATTGGCAGTTTAAAGCAATTGGTGAGGGGAAGATAGCTGATTTAAATAACTTGCTATCAATATATCAATAATTATTAGATACATGTAAAAGATTAGCAATAGTTCTTTTACATGTATGTTTTTTTAGATTAAATATATAAACTCAAAGCGTAACAACAAGGAGAGCTATTAATGATAAAAGCGAGTAATAACGAACAAGTAAAAGGTCTTACTAAAGAACAGGTACAAAAGAATAAGGAGCTTTATGGTGATAATGTAATTCATGAAGCACCACCAGAAACATTTTTAGATAAGCTAAAGGATGCATTTAAAGATCCTATGATAAAATTGCTTTTAGCAATTGCAGGTATATTAGCTATAATGGCTGTAATGCATTATGCAGAATGGGGAGAAATAGTAGGAATAGTAATATCTATATTCTTAGTTACATTTATTTCAGCAAAAACAGAAATTGCTTCTGACAATGAATATAGAAAGCTTAAAGACAACACAGCAAAGGATAATTGTAAGGTATACAGAGATGGTGCAGCTGTTGAAGTTGTAATAGATGATATAGTTGTTGGAGACTATGTTATTTTACAATCAGGAGATAAAATTCCAGCAGATGGAGTATTAATTCAAGGTGATTTAAGAGTTGATAACTCATCATTAAATGGAGAAGCAGAAGAATGTAAAAAGTGTGCTATTAAAGACTTTAATATAAATGAGGCTGGTAGTGAAGTAGCTGTAGAAGCTTCTGAAATTAAAATTACTGGTGACATGTTTGTGGATAAGTCCTCATTATTTAGAGGGGCAGTTGTAATTAATGGTTTAGGAGTAATGAGAATTAGTAGAACTGGTATGAAAACCATTATGGGCTCAATGGCAGAAGATATGGCTGAAGAGGTTGTAGATAGTCCATTAAAAGTTAAATTAACAGATTTAGCAGGGAAGATTTCTAAGTTCGGTTATATAGGAGCTACAATTATTGCTATTGCTTTAATTATACAAAGTGTATTACAAGCTGGCGGATTGGGTGCCTATATGGATTTAGGCGCAATCTTGATATTTAAAGATATATTGGAAACACTTATGTTAGCTGTTGTAATAATAGTTATGGCTGTTCCAGAGGGACTACCTTTAATGATTGCTATTGTGCTTATGAATAATACATCTAAAATGTTAGAGAAAAATGTATTAGTTAGAAAGCCTATAGGTATTGAAACAGCAGGATCATTAAATATATTATTTAGTGATAAAACAGGAACAATTACAAAGGGGAAACTTGAAGTAGTTGAATTTTTCAATGGGAATGTTGAAAATAATTACAATACAAGCTGTGCAATAAAAAAATTCATGGGATATTGTATTGGAAAGAATACGGCTGCCATGTTTGATGGAACTGGTTCAGTTATTGGTGGTAATGCTACGGATAAGGCTCTATTACAGTTCTTAACTAAAGAAGAAATGAGCAAGTTATCTGATATTTGTGTTGAAAAATCTCAGCAATTTGATTCTGCTAATAAATATTCAGCAGCTCAATTAACTGGGAAGACAGTATATAAGGGAGCACCAGAGAGATTACTTTCAAAGGCAACTAAATATATTGACTCAGAAGGAAATATTTTAGAAATAGATTCTAAGAAAGTAAATGAAAAAATAGATGAATTAGCTGTTAAAGCAATGAGAGTATTAGCCTTTGCATATAGTCCAAGTAATTTAGTAGAAAATACACTTCCAGAAGATTTAATAATAGTTGGATTTGTAGGAATTAGAGATGATGTAAGACCAGAAGCTAAGACAGCTATAAAAGAAGTTAAAGATGCTGGTATACAAGTTGTTATGATAACTGGTGATAGAAAAGAAACAGCCTTTGCAATAGCTAAGGATTGTGGACTTATACAGTGTGAGTCAGATATCGCAATAACCTCTGAAGAATTAAATAATATGACTGATGAACAGGTAAAGAAAATAATACCTAACTTAAGAGTAATAGCTAGGGCTCTACCAACAGATAAGTCAAGAATGGTAAGACTTGCACAGGAGTTAAACCTTGTATGTGGTATGACAGGTGATGGAGTTAATGATGCACCAGCATTAAAGAGGGCGGATGTTGGATTTGCAATGGGCTCAGGAACTGATTTAGCTAAAGAAGTTGGAGATATAGTAATATTAGATGATAACTTTAAATCAATTGAGAATGCTATATTATATGGAAGAACAATATATAATAACATATTAAAATTTATAAAATTCCAATTAACAATTAATGTGGCAGCTGTGGCAGTTTGTGCAATAGCACCATTTTTTGGAATAGAACAACCATTAAAAATAACACATATACTCTGGATTAATTTAGTTATGGATGGACTTGGTGCATTAGCATTAGGCTCAGAACCAGCATTAAAGAAATATATGTTGGAAAAACCAAAGTCAAGAACTCAAAGTATAGTATCAAGAGAAATGATGAACCAAGTTTTAATAGCTGGTTTATGGGTTACTATAATAAGTTTTGTATTCTTAAAGGCACCATTATTCGTAAATATGTTTAAGAGTGCAGAAGAACATATGACAGGATATTTCACAATGTTTGTGTTAGCAGCTGTATTTAATGGATTTAATGTTAGAGGTACGGAAATAAATATACTTGAAAACATAAAAGAAAATATGGGGTTCATAAAGGTAATGGGAGCAATAGTAGTAGTGCAAGTTGTATTAACATTTGTTGGTGGAGATTTGTTTAGTTGTACACCAATAGAACTTAATCACTGGTTAGTTGTAATACTTATGGCATTTACAATAATCCCAATAGATATGATAAGAAAACTAATAACAAATAAACTAGGCAATAAAAATATAATATAAGAATAGAAAGGAGGTACATAATTAGATTGATTATGTACCTCCTTTTCAATATACTATAGCGTAACTTATGAATAAATAGTGAGGATAAGAAGCTATTGAATCTCATAAAAAACAAAGATTGCATATGGGTTTTATTGTAGGAAGGTGGATGTGGTGTTATAATTATATAAAATGAAAAGTTAAGTCAAAAGCTAAATATGAGGAGGAGAAAGATGGGAATTGATTTAGGTAGTATGATGGGATTAGGAAAGTTTGGTGATTCATCTAGTAATGGAGTTAATCCATTAAATCTAAAAAAGAATGACGTATTAAATTTAACTAAACACAATCCAGGTCTTGAAAAGGTAATATTAGGAGCAGGCTGGGATGTAGCTAATGTTGGTCAAGATTTCGATTTAGATATATCTGCATTTTTATTACAGGAAAATGGGAGAGTCAAAAACGTACCAGATGATATTATATTTTTCAATAATATGAAGGCGCCAGGGATTCGATTAGAAGGTGATAACAGAACTGGAGCCGGAGAAGGTGATGATGAGAGAATAAGAATAGACTTATCCTTATTACCAAGCAGTGTATCAAAAATAGTATTTCTAGTTACTATTCATGAAGCTCAAAGTAGAAGACAGACATTTGGAATGGTAGAAAATTCATATATTAGACTCTTAGACGAAAAAAACCATGAAAAAGAAATTTGTAGATTCAATTTAAAAGAAAATGGGTCAACAGTTACATCTGTAATATTTGCAGAAATAAGTAAAGATAATAGTGAATGGCAGTTTAAGGCTTTAGGTGAAGGTAAAATAGCAGATTTAAATGGGTTGTTAAGTCTTTATATGTAATTTCAAATAAACAAATATATATTTATTTTGGGAATAGGTATTACTGTGAAGTTATATTAATAATAGCAAGAGCTACATGTCTCATCATGTGGCTTTTCCGTAGTGTTTTTTATGAATAATTAGGGGGGATAATAGTTATATAAAAGTGAACCATAAGTGAGTGAGAAAGTGGAATATAAATCTACAATAAAATCTAGACCATATCTTTACAAGGAAACTAAAAAGGCTACAAACCTTCTTATGAGTGGAATAAAGCTATCAGAGCTTAAGGAAAAATCTTTGCAGGATAATATTTTTCAACTTGAAAGTGAAATGCACAAAAAGGAGATAAGATATACATTAATGCAATTCTAGGATTAAGCTAGTAGATAAAATCATAAATTAGGATAGAATGAGTTTTAACATAGATATATTTTCTTCCATTTCACTTTCCTCCATTAGTATTTAAAGATTCCTTATATATTAGGGAAAATCTATAGGTAATATTTGATTATTAAAAATATTCTATAGATTGCATAAACTACATTATGGAACCTTAGCGATGGGTAGTAATTTAGTTGTAAAACTAAAATGCAATATATATGAAGCATATAGAAAAATAATCGCATTTTATAATTAAATTGTCAATGAAATTATGAATTGCTATTGACACTTAAAAAAGAAGAACTATATAATTCTATTGGGGATTAAGAGAATTATTTGAAAAATAGATTTACAGATGACTGATTTACAAATAATTATGTCATAGGCAAATCATATCTAATGATGAGGGGGCTTTTACATGCAAAATCGTAAAGTTATAAGAAAAGAGATTTTAATTTTGATTATACCTATTATAATTGAAAACATTCTACAGATATTGGCGGGTATAGTTTCTACTTCTTTAGTAGGAAGGTTAACACCACTGGATATATCAGCTCAAAGTATTGCTTTTCGTATTACTGATGTGCTTTTCGTATTGTGGAAGGGTATAGCAATAGGAGCTATGATTTATATAGCTAAATGCTACGGTGAAGGTAAATTTCTAAAATCTAAACAGGCATTTCAAAATGTAACAATGGTAACTGTAGGAATATCTATAATTTGTCAGATTGTTTTATGGGTTTTCCCAATGGCGTTGCTAGGATTCTTTACCAAGGACGCTCAAATTTTAGAAAGTGCTCGTGGATATATGAATATAGTAGCAATAGGACTTCCATTCCTTGTTATTATGCAACTTGTAACAGCTACTTTCCAGGCATTTGGAGATACTAAAACACCTATGGGCATTGCGGTTTTGATAAATATTATAAATATTATTCTGGGGTATTTTTTAATATTTGTTATGAAAATGGGACTTACAGGAGCAGGTGTGGCAACTATTGTGTCACAGATTATTGGATCATTAACAGGATTATTTTTGTTATATAAAAAGAAGGGTTTATTTAAAGATGTTTCAGAGAAGATATCTTTACGTATATTTGATAAGGCTATAGTTAAAGAAACTTACTCAACAGGAATTCCAGCTGCACTAGAGTCTATGTTTTGGCAACTATCTACTATTATTATGAGCAAGATAATTTTATCATACGGACAAGCAGCCTTTGCAGCATATAGTTTAAGTACACAAGCTGAAACAATCTTGGAACTGCCAGCTTTAGGCTTTAGTGTTGCAGCAACAACTCTTGCAGCAAGAGCTATAGGGCGTAAAGATTCCTACTTATTTAAAGAATATTATAGGCAACAGGTACAAATGAATGTAATCCTTAGTTCAATAACATCTCTTTTATTGATTGTGTTTCCAGGGGTATTTATGGCAATGGTAACAGATAATCCAGAGTTACAAAAGTTAGGAATAGTATACCTAATTGTTATGGGATGCATTCAGATACCACAGAACTTAGGGAGAACACTTAATGGTACCTTAAGAGCGGTTGGTTATAAGCGAGCACCAATGTACATAGCAGGGGGAGTTATTTGGTTAATACGTGTTCCAATGGCAGCAATAGCAGCTTACATATTCCATTGGAATCTTACATTTATATGGGTGATAATAGCAGGGGATCAGGTAATACGATGTATAATTGCACTAGTATTAATAAGAGTTAAGAATGTTAATGAAAGTGTTGAAAAAGAATTAGACTATGAAAAGAGAACTTCGATTAAGTAGGTATACATATAATAATACTTCTTAAAGTTTCATGTAAATAAGACTGAAGCACAGTGCTATTTACATGAAATGGAATGAGGTAAATTCATGAGAGTATTTGAGGGCAATGGCATAAGCTTAATGTTGTTAAACTTACTGTTAGATATGCATTAAGCTTTTCATATTAAAAACTTACGCTTTTTTTTGGACGGTAATATAAATTGAATATTTCTCTGATAACTTTAATGCAATTAATTTGGAGGAATTACATAGTGATTCAATACAAGAAAAATTAGAGGATATTACATTGTCTATAGAGGCATGAGCCTCATAGTCATTAGGGGAAAGATAGTTATTATTACATGAACAGCATATTTTAGCTTGAAATGGGGTAGTATAGCACTTAACAACATCGTATAATTTCGAACTACATTTATTTGTGGATGTATACATTATTTTGTTAGATATTACTCCTGATATTAAAATATTATCACAAAGTACTTTTTCAACATAAACCTCAATATATCTATCAATATTAGAGGATGAAGTAATTAATATTGGTGGATATAGTTTTATTTCATTATTTATAAGCAGGTTATGATGAAGCTGGGGAGCAAAAATTATATTATTACAATCATCTAATTTTACAAAGTTGGACTTAGATGTATTATTTAAATGGCTCATAAAGATTTAACTCCTTTAATTAAAATTAAACTTATATAGTGATTAAACCACAAAAAGTACTTTTAATAAGGACTAACCACTATATGTTATAAAAATTAATATTTAAAATACTACAGAGGCTATAATGGAAATACATTTACAGCTTATTGTGGTTTAATCATATATTTTATAAATATTGTTATTAGTATTATATGAGGTTAAACTTTATATGTTGCAAAGGAATAGGATGATGGGATAATAATTAAAGAAATTATAAAAAGGGAATCAGGAGTTACCTGAATCCCAAAGAATATTACTAGTTAAATTTTTTCTTAAATATTTTAGGATTAATTAGAAGTGCATAAATTTATGGGCAAGTTCCAGCACAATCTGATTTTTTAACTGTGATTTTAATTACTTCTTTTTCAACATATTTCCATGCAACAAGATTACCAGTTTTATGGTGTTTTCCAAAACAAGCTACTCTTGAATAAACTACATCTTCAATAGCTGCATGTATTTCATAAGGAACATTTGAAGAACAACAATTTTCACAAGGTATATCCATGAAACAATTGAAAGGAACATCATCACAACGGACAACAGCAATTAATGGATTTCCACAATCATCTACAGAATTATAGGTTATCTTCTTATGAAGAACACCACAAACTAAAACTTTCTCAGCTATAATTTTTTCAATTCTTACATCAAGTTTTCTAGTAACTACTGGAACAGAAGTCATTACTGCTGGCGGAACTAATTGAGTTCCGTGTTGAAGGACTACTTGGCAGGAAAGTTGAGGATTAGCAGCTGGACAGCAACATGCAGTACAACCACTACAACCAAAATCTATTAGATTCAAAGCAAATAAAGTAGCTGCAAAAGGTCCATTGATTACATGGAATGCAAAGTCATGTCCTGTAACAATTATATTACCATTACCATATTGAGCTAAAATAGTTGATGGTTGTAAAGCTGTATTAGAGGTTATAGTTTTAAAGGCAGGATCAATTGGACCAAATACAGCGTGAATAGAGTTGTTCCAACCACTCATTGTTGCACTTGTTAAATTATTCATAATAGGACTAGTAGGGTCGGTTATATTAACTGTATTAGTATTATTAATATTAAGATTATTAACATTTAATGGTAAATATCCATAAGGGTCTATAATAGGAGGAATAGCTGTAGTAGGTGTAGATTGTGAAATTATAGTTCCACCACAATTTATCCATTTTGCTATAACATCCTCATAAACTGTTAATCCTGTTACTATATTTTGAGTAACTTCCCAATCTACAATTATAACAGAGTAGTCATCAATGTTATTCATATAAAAAGATAGTGTCTGATCAAAGGGTGTACTTCCAATTGGGAAAACTATATCGTAGTTTAAATTAGGATTGTAGAACGTTTTTAGTATAGCTAGAGCTGTTGGTAAATAGAATGCTTGATTGTTAGATATGGCTAGAATTTTACAAGCGCTTGATGCAGGTTCTTGTCTTAATTCTGGGGAGTTACCTTGAGTTGCTTTTTCTTCTATTAGAGCTATTAATTCAGGGCTGCTTTCTAATAACTTTCTAAATACATCAATGTCACAAGTGTTTTCACCTTGCATATTTTGAAGATTAGCTTTTAATATTTTAATGATATTATCTATCATATTAATTACTCCTTATATTTTGTATTACCAATAGAATATTTATTGGTAATATCATTATATGGAGGGTAATATAAATAGTTCATATAAGGGCTTTAAAAAAAGTTGATTTATAATAATAGGGATTTTAAATTACAGACTGCTAAAACTGTATACTTAAATACCTCTAAATAACCATATAATCTTTTAATACCATTATATTTACTGTTTTTACTAATATATGTTTGGAATTTCCCAATAACTCATTTATCATATTATTTATAAAACTGACTTGTTATTTTTTGAATATGCCTAATTTATAAAATTTTATATTTAAGTATTAATTTGTAGTTAAGTATCCATGAGAAAATGAATATTTATGCATTTAATTATAAATCTTTATTTTAGGTTACTCATGAAAGTATTATAATAAAAAAATAATATAAAATCCTATTTTAGTTAATACTAATACTATAGATTTAACAGAAAGGGATGAATTTAGATACTAATAATCATTCAGTATTCTTATTAAATTATCATTTGGTATTGGTTATAAAGTATAGACGGAAAGTAATAACTGATGAAGTATCAAATAGACTAAAGGAAATATTCGAGTATATATGTCCTAAATACAATATTGTTTTAGGTGGGTGGAACCATGATAAAGACC
>JAVXGR010000047.1:0-11754 GCA_036657335.1 Clostridium sp.
AGCTTTTAGCAAAATCGGACACATTGAACAGGGAATTAAACAATATTTATAGATTTTTATAGATTTTTGGCAACGGTGTGACTATGCGTAAATTTTTATCTTATAGCCTTATAATAATGGGCATTTGTATTATCTTATATCCTACAGTAGTGGACAAGTATCATATTTATCAACAGAAAGAGCTCCTTGAACAATTTGAAACTCTTAATCTGGAAGGCTCAGAAAGTGAAGAAAATACAGAAAATACTGAATCTACAACCGCTGAAAAAGAAGTAGCTACAGTAAACTGTGCTATAAAAATAGATAAAATAAACCTTTATCAAGCTATAATTGAAGGTACTACAAAATCTAATTTAAATGTATCTGTAACCACAATGAGCTCCTCTGTAAAGCCAGGTGACATAGGTAATTATGTGCTTGCTGGTCATAGAAGTTTTACATATGGTCGTGACTTTAATAGATTAAATGAACTGGAAGCAGGCGATGAAATTAAAATTATGAATAAGGGCAAAGAGTTTAAATATATAATTACTGATAAATTTTTAGTATTACCTACTCAATCAGAAGTTGCATTAAATAACTCTGAATTCGCAGAAATAACCTTAATTACCTGTGACCCTATGGTAGAAGCAACTCATAGACTTATTGTTAAAGGTAAATTAGTTGAATAATTAAACTTATAAATTTAAATTTCCAAATATTTCGATTATAAGATTCAAAATATATAAGCTTATGAAAAGGTATGGTATATAGAGTTAAATCTTGTATATCATACCTTTTAATTCTCTAATTAAGGTTTTATTTGTTGTGAATGTTGCAGTGTAAGCTTCTCTTCTTAAGATTAAAATAATCTCTCATAAAACTACTTCTTAAAGTTAAAATAATCTCTCATAAAACTACTTGTCCATACATTTTCAGACAAATCCTAAGCAGAAGTTAACGAATTAAATGTTTAAAATTATATTTATTGGTTAAAATATATACATAATACCAATTTGGAGGTAATTAATTATGAATAATAAAAATAAAGTGTATTTTCATCCAATATTTATATGTCTATCATTGTTGTTGGTTGCTCCTTTAGGTATGTTTTTATTATGGAAATCTAAAAATTACAATAAGAAATTTACTATTTGTGCAAGTGCTGTAACCTGTGTTTATTTCATGAGCCTTGTTTCCTTTATTACTCTTACTAATAACTATGATTCCATTAAAGGATTTTCCCTAAATGATGATACTGATTCCGTATCAGTCTCAATTATGAAACCTTCTGAAGTAGATTTAGATATTAATTGTGATTTAGATAGTATTATAAGCTTATATAATAAAGCAATCCTTGATGTTTCAGGTAAAAACATTCCACTTCCCGATAGTACAGTTAACTTTTTAGATAAAAACGTAAATATATTTCCATCAAACACACAAAATGATGTAAGGAAAATATATGCTTTACTTAGTGAGTCACCTGATTACAATGATTTAATAAAAAATACTTCCCTTTATAATAATAAAGTTATATCTATTTCTGGTACAGCTGAAAAAATAACAGAAACTATTATAAATAATCAACAAATGTCTATATTAGAAGTTAGAGCTAACGAAGATAACAAATATACTATTTTATTTCCAGGTCCAGTAGGAATAAGAAAAGATGGAAATTTAATCTGTCTAGGCATACCAGTAACTAACCTTAATAACAACAATTTGGTCTTAATTGGTGGTAAATTAGAAACAGTTTATTAGAGTTTTATTAAAAGATTATACAACAGATAACAAGGAACCTAACTTATAGGTTCCTTGTTATCTGTTTTACAAAAATTAATTAATATTGTGGTACAAATCAAAATGTTGTAAATCCGCATAAATCTGACTATATCCCATATTAAGCACAAGAAAGATAGTTTTATATAATATTTTTAAACATTAACTAAATATAGTGTTTTAAAACTTTTAAATACATACTATACTAAATAAGTAATCAAAAGAAAACTGTGTTTAAAGATAATCTGTGAAGGAGAATTATATGAATATAATAGAACCTTGATTATTCATAGAAAAACAAAAGCCATGTGTAACATGGCTTAGATAGTAGGATTATTAAATTTTATCTTTTCACTTAAAAAGTGAAAATAGGTATAGAAAAGTCTGCAAATTTCAACAAAAAAATAAAAATTAATTTTAATTATGGAAATCAATAGCCACTTTTCACAACATTTAGAAAATAAAATAGCATATGGTGAGTATGTGACTATGGGAAGTGACTATAGTAAAAATAAAACAAAGTATAAATATATTGAATTATTCTTCAAATGGATTAAACAACACTTAACCATAAAAAATGGGTTGGAAGAACTCTTAACGCAATAATTATGACTGTTTTTAATGTAATAACTTTACTCTTTATACATCGAAATTAAAATAAAAGAATTCTAACCATTAAAATTACCAATGATTAGAATTCTTAATTTTATACTAGAATGATTTTGTTTTATGCAACAGTAGAATGTACAGGATTACTTTAAAAAGTTAATTCTGTACAGCTATTTTATTTATAATTCAAAGCTTTAATTTTACCATTTAATCAATAATTAAATTATTGATTTTCTTGATGTATAATATCTAGAGCTGCAAACTTACTATATTGTCCTAGCCAAGCTAATTTTACGGTTCCAACTGGGCCGTTTCTTTGCTTAGATATAATACACTCTGCCATGTTTTTATCCTCTGTTTCTTTATCATAGTACTCATCCCTATAAAGAAACATTACAATATCAGCATCCTGTTCTATTGAACCTGATTCTCTTAAGTCAGATAACATTGGTCTATGGTCTGCCCTTTGCTCAGGTGCACGTGATAGCTGTGATAATGCTATTACAGGGCACTCCATTTCCTTTGCTATAGCCTTTATAGATCTTGATATTTCTGATACTTCTTGTTGTCTACTTTCTGTTCCACTACTACCAGACATAAGTTGAAGATAGTCTACTATAATTAGATCTATTCCATGTTCAATTTTAAGTTTTCTACACTTAGACCTCATCTCCATTACCGTTAATCCAGCTGTATCATCTATATACATTTTTGCTGATGCTAAGGGTCCTGATGCTTTAGCTATGTTTTCCCAATCCCTATCATCTAAATTACCTGTTCTTAATTTTAACATATCTACATTTGCTTCAGAGCATAATAGCTTATATGCAAGCTGCTCCTTAGACATCTCAAGAGAAAATACAGCAACACTTTTATTTGCCCTTAAAGCTGCGTATTCTGCTATATTAAGAGCAAATGTAGTTTTACCCATAGATGGTCTTGCAGCTATTAATATCATATCTCCTTTTTGAAATCCTGAGGTCTTAGCATCTAAATCAGGAAAACCTGAAGGTATACCATTTATGCTTCCTTTATTATTGAAAAGTCTTTCTATCTCTAAAAATCCTCTTTCAAGCACTGTACTCATAGCTTCAAAATCACTTGTATTTCTCTTTTCAGCTATGTTAAATATTCTTTGCTCTGCTGCATCTAAAACAGATTCTACATCATTTTGATTATTGTAACTTAACTCTATTATTTCATTTGAAGATCTTATAAGCTTTCTAAGCGTAGATTTATCTTCTACAATTTTTATATAAGAACCTACATTTGCAGTAGAAAGTACAGAGCTGTTAACTTCTGTTATATATGTTATACCGCCAACCGATTCTAATTTTTCAGTAGACCTTAGTTCCTCTAAAAGCGTTATCATGTCTACTGGTGTATCTCTTTGATACAAATCCATTATAGTTCTAAACATAATCTTATGAGATTCTTTATAAAAATCTTCTGCTTTTAATGGTTCTGCTGCCTCTGCAATTGCAGTTCTATCCTTTAACATCGAACCTATTACGGATTGCTCAGCTTCAATATTGTAAGGTAAACTTTTTAAAGGCATATTCATATTTTAATTCTCCTACTCTAGTAATAACTGGATAGCTTCTTCAATTCCTTCAATGGCTTTAACTTCAATTCCTGTTATATCCTTAGGTACTTCTTTCTCATTGTCCTTTGGAATTATAACAAGCTTTATTCCACTTCTTTTAGCACCATATATTTTTTCTAATACCCCACCTATAGGTTTAACTTTTCCACTTATAGATATCTCACCTGTAATAGCTATATCTTGTCTTATAGGCTTCTTTTGAAGTGCACTAATTATACATGAAGTTATAGCTGTACCTGCTGAAGGACCATCAATTTTACCCCCTCCAACAACGTTTACATGTATATCATAGTCACATATATCTTTATCCGTTAGTTTTCTTATAACTGTAGCTGCATTAAATACTGAATCCTTTGCCATGCTTCCAGCTGTTTCATTGAATCTAACTTTTCCCATTCCCTTTTTCTTTGCTGGGAATACCAATGCTTCTATTTCTATAGTAGATCCTATATATCCTGAAACACCTAATCCATAAATATGACCAACTTCTTTACTTTCTAAGTTCTTAAGTTTTTCAATAGGAACTAATCTACTTATAGCTATAATTTCTCTTAAGTCTTCCATAGTTACCTTAACTTTTTCACTTAGATTTGGTGCTTTATTACACAAAATATATCCATATACATCTGATAATATATTAATAGCCTTTCTTCCCTCTATTGTGTACTTACTTATTTCCTCGGCAATTCCCTCTTCAAGATCTGCATTTATTTTAATAGCTGCATTTTCTATAATAGCTTCTATATCTTTGTTACTTAATGGTTCAAAATAAACCTCTGAACATCTTGAACGTAATGCTGGATTTATTTCATGAGGTTCTCTAGTTGTTGCACCTATTAAAACAAAGTCAGCCGGAGCTCCCTTATCAAATATATATCTTATGTATTCAGGTGTAGACTCATCATCTGGATCATAATAAGCTGATGAAAATTCAACTCTTTTATCTTCTAAAACTTTTAAAAGCTTATTTTGAAGTATAGTATCTAATTCTCCTATTTCGTCTATAAATAATACTCCACCATGTGCCTCTGTTACAAGTCCTAATTTAGGTTCCGGAATACCACCCTCTGCTAAATCCCTTTTACTTCCTTGATATATGGGGTCGTGAACTGATCCTAATAAAGGATTTGTAATTTCTCTATTATCCCATCTTAGTGTAGTTCCATCTACCTCTACAAAATTAGATTCAGCATCATAAGGAGTATGTTTAAGCTTTTTAGCTTCTTCTAGGGCAACCCTTGCTGCTGTAGTCTTTCCAACACCTGGGGGACCATATAATATTACATGTTGAGGATAAGGTGAGGCTATCTTAGATAATATTGCCTTTATAGCTCTTTCTTGCCCTACAATCTCATTGAAGCTACTAGGTCTTAATTGAGTTTGAATATTCTGTATAGTACTTCTTTTATCAAGCTTTTCTATATCCTCTAGTTTTTTCTTTGTCTTGCTGTTTTCAGGCCCTTGCTTTTTGTTAATGATATTAATTTTCATATCATCAATCATATTATCTTGTCTCTCTAAAAGAATTCTTTCAACTTCAGCTTCAATTTCAACTTCCATACATTTCCTAGCTACCTCGTTTACTAAATTTTCTTTAGTACTTTTAAGTACTTCGTCACAGTTTTTTTCATTGGGTACATCTATTATGCCTTTTCCCTCACTTACTATCTTGTTTAAGGCATATAATTTTTCATATATATTTTCACTATTATAATACTTTCTTAAGCTGTATTTTATAAGTCTCGCTTCAACAACACCCTCTGACATGATTTTTTTCATAAGTTCACTTAGTATATGAATATTCTTTTCAAAGGAAATTCCTTCCCCATCTAATTTTTCTGTAATATCTTCTAGTAATTTTTTATCCAAATTAAGTACATTTGCCAACTAATCGGTAAATGTTTCCTCCCTCCATACAGTAAATTTCTCTCAAATATAAAATGAGACCGAAGCCTCATCTTATGTTGAATTTATACCGTTATTGTTGTCCTTCTACTATTATCTTTATTTTAGTTGAAATCTCTGGATAAAGTTTAAGTTCTGCTTCATAAGCTCCAGCTAGTTTAATAGTATCCATAAGAACCTTTTTCTTATCTATATCTATATTAAATCTTTTTTTGATTTCTAAAGCTATATCCTTGTTAGTTATTGCACCGAATAACTTTCCACTTTCTCCAGCCTTTGTAGTTATTTTTATTTCTTTATCTTTTAAACTTTCAGCTAATTTTTGAGCTTCTTCAATCTCAGCTAATTTTTTCTTTCTATCAATTTCATTTTTTCTATTTAGAATATTCACGTTATTATCAGATGCTTCCTTAGCTAATCCTCTTGGAAATAAGAAGTTAGTAGCATATCCATCTGATACATTAACAACCTGACCCTTAGTACCTTTTCCTTTTACATCTTTCACTAAAATAACTTTCATTGTTTTTCAGCCTCCCTTAGATATTTATCAATTGATTCTTTTAGTAGCTCAACTGCCTTTTCCATGGTAGTGTTTATAAGCTTTGCTCCAGCCATATTCATATGACCCCCACCATGTAGTGACTCTAATATTACTTGAACATTTATATCATCTAATGACCGTGCACTTATAAAAATATTATCTTTTATACTAATTAAAGCAAAGGATGCCTTTATAGGTGATATTACGATAAGTTCATCAGCCACTTGTGCAGCTATAATGTTATTATCCGTATCATTAGGACAAATAGCAATAGCTATATCATTAATTACTTCTACATTCTTTATTATATCAGCTTTTTTTATATATACATCCAAATTTTGTGAGAACATTTTTTTAACTGCCACAGTATCAGCACCTAATCTTCTTAAAAATGCTGCTGCTTCAAATGTTCTTACCCCTGTTTTAAAAGTAAAATTCTTTGTATCTACACAAATTCCTGATAATAATGCCACAGCCTCTATTATTTTTATATTTGGCTTTTCTACCATATATGGTAGCATCTCAGTTACTAATTCTGCCGTAGAAGATGCATAGGTCTCAATATAGCTTAATATACTATTAGTTATAAAATCTGGTGACTTCCTATGATGATCTATAATTACAACTTTGCTTGCTTTGTTAACCACTTCCATATTCTCTACATGGGCTTTATTATGAACATCAACTATTATCAATAAGCTATTTTCATTGATTTCAATGAAAGATTGCTCAGCATTGATAAAGATTTTTTCGTTTTCATATTCGCTTTTCACCTCTGTTATTACCTTATTGGTGTCTTCTCCAGTTTCCTCTAAGATAATATTGTACTTTTTACCTAGATTTCTTATAACACTACCTAGACCTATTGCTGAGCCCATACAATCTATATCAGCATTTTTATGTCCCATTATAAATACCCTATCACTTTGATTCACAAGATCAACTAGGGCATGTGCTATTATCCTAGCTCTAACCTTTGTTCTTTTTTCTACTTCTTTAGTCTTACCACCAAAGAAAGATAATTTTTCTTTGTTCTTTAATACTACTTGGTCTCCACCACGACCTAATGCTAAATCCTTTGCTGACTCTGCGTAGCTGTAATTTTCATTTGCAGTTACACCACCCACTCCAATTCCTACACTAAGAGTTACAGCAAGTTTGTTTCCAAAATATAAATCCCTTATTTGATCTAAAATTTCAAACTTGTTTTCAACTTCTTTTTTAATAAATTTATTTTGTGCTACAACTATATATTTGTTAGATTCATATTTTTTTATCATACCATACAAACTCTGTGAATAATTGTTTAATGTTCTTTCTATTGCAGCTCCTAATAGTGGTGCTTCATTTTCAGAAGCAGTTTTTAGTACTTCACTTAAATTGTCTACTTCTATTAACATAATTGTATATGTGTCATTTTTTACGTTTTCTTCTAAGTTAAACTTATCTGTTACATCACAAAATGTTAATAATGCAATACTATTATCTACGATAGTTTTCTTGGTTTTATCTATAGATGTAGAAAATATATCATAATAATTATCCCCTACTTTGATATATTTAAATACATCTTTTTTTCCCTCATATATTTGTTTAATATTTAATTCTTTACTGATTTCTTTAATGTTTTTCCCTAGTAAACTTCCCTCAATAGGTAGCACATTGGACTTTTGGTTATACCATAGAATTTCACCATTAATACCTATAATCATAAGTGGAAATGGAGAATTCATTAGGTTATTATTTGTAGCCATATTCATATCCGTAGAAAAATTTTCTATAAACTCCTGAAATTCAGCTTTTTTGTTTATATATCCTTTAATATTTAAAAATATAGATATCAAAAATATTACTGCGGCTACTATTCCTATTCCAATATGATTATAATAAAATACTATAATAATTAACAGTGATATTATTACTAAATACATTTTATTATTAATCATTAAATCCTTATATTTATTATTCATATTACTTCTCACTTTTTCTATTTTTAGTTAAGCTAAAAGGATCTAGTTTTCTAAAATCTAGCATCATTTCTATAAAACCAATAAATGTATATATTTGTACTGCTCCAAGTATTACAGATATAGTTATAACTGTAAAAGTAAATTTTTTACTCTTGTTAGATTTATTTATAAACATATATGCAAACGATGCTAATCCATTAAGCATTAATAACATTTTTAAGATTCCAAAGCTACCAAGCTTTAAAAATTCTCCAAACTCTGCAAATTTAAAACTTAAAATTATTCCTATACAAATTAATGCAATAAATAATGCTCCTAAAAGATTAGTTACATATATTTCACTAAATTTTAGCTGTTCACAATTATATCCTATCTTATGAATCATGTTTTTTCCTATTATATAATTTATTATGCTTGAATAAATTGCTAATGATACCATGATTCCTGGTACAGATAATAATATGTTTTTAGTAGTTATTACTTCTTTAATAATATCTAAGGATTGCATCTGTATATCAGATATCCCTGCTGTTACATATAACTCTCTCAAGTACTCTACTTTATTCATAATTAAATTAACATATTGCTGAGCCATAGCTGTAAATGACATTTTCTCAACTACCATATAGACTATAGTTATAGCTAGTATAGCTATGACTGTCGTAACCACTAGAATTACAAAAGATTTATATGGTTTATCTATGTTCTTAAAACAATATCCTAATACTATCCCTATGCTTCCAAATAAAATTAGTGCCTGTATAGATACCATTGGGTTAATGCTTACTGCTGATATTATGGTAGATATCACCAGTAGTATCCCTGTTTTAATAAAATCAAACTTTAAATATATTATTGCAATAATAATAGGTACTACCATAATTCCAAATAAATTTACACTTCCGCTTACAGCACACATTGGAACTATTAAAAATGCTAAAACTCCAAATAGTAGTACTTGTATAGATGGAAATTTATTTTCTTTTTTAATACTCATTTTTTCCTCCAAATTCTCTGTCCTTTAAATGGGAATATAGTTTTGTAAGATCCTTATTATCCTTTTCTAAAGGATCTTCTTCTATTATACCCTCTTTTAGCTTTCGTTTCATAGATTCATCAATGGCAATATGCGAATAACCCAATCTATTTGCTAATAGATACAATAAAATTACAGCTCCAGATATACAATTTAATATTGCATCCTGGGCTATGTTACTGCCCTTACACAAAATTTTAAATAGGTCACCAATTATACAAATTAATTCTGCCTTTAGTTTTTCTATGATTGTTATATTAGCCATAATATTAAAGTCTTCTTTTTTCAACCTAATCATCCCCTTTATTACCTATATCTCTATTTTATTGATTTTTCAATATTTATGCAACTAAAGTTTGATTATATTACAATATTTTTACATTATCAGGTAAAAAATAAAACAGTACCTAGTGGCACTGTTTATATATATCCTCTTTATTCCATTGTGAATGGTAATAAAGCAACGTTTCTTGATTTCTTTATAGCTAAAGTTAACATTCTTTGGTGTTTAGCACAGTTTCCAGAGATTCTTCTTGGAAGAATTTTTCCTCTTTCAGTGATAAATTTCTTAAGAATATTTATATCTTTATAATCTATACTTTCAGTTTTGTCCATACAGAAACCACATACTTTTTTCTTTTTTCTTCTCATACCATTACCATTGCTATTGCTATTACTATTGCCGTTTTGTTTCTTTTGACCTTGACCAACCATCAGTTCTACCTCCTAATTACCAATTTACCATATTAAAATGGTATATCATCATCATCCATTGGGGTAACTTCACTTCCAAAATTTGATTCAGTAGGGTTAAAGCTTGCACTTTTGCCACTTTGATTTCCACCTTGATTTCCACCAAAACCTGAATCTTGGAATCCGTAACCATTATTTGTATCCGGTTGTTTAGTTCCTTTATCTAAAAATTGAACTTCATCTGCTACGACTTCTGTAACGTATCTTCTGATGCCGTCTTTTCCCTCGTAGTTTCTGGTTTCAATTCGTCCAGATATTCCAATAAGTCTTCCTTTGCTCATGTAATTTGCAGTATTCTCTGCAACCTTACCCCAGACAACTATTGGAATAAAATCTGCTTCCTGTTGACCTTCCTTTTTAAACCGACGATCAACAGCAATTGTGAAGGTGGCCACTGCCGTACCTGTACCTGGCGTGAATTTTAACTCAGGATCTTTTGTAAGTCTACCAATTAAAACTACTTTATTCACCTTTATTACACCACCTTTTTAAATTAGTCTTCTATTTTAACAACCATGTCTCTGATTACATCATCAGATATTTTAAAGTTTCTAGTTAACTCCTTTGGTAACTCAGAGTTTCCTTTGAAGTTGATTAATATATAGTAACCTTCATTTACCTTGCTTATTGGGTAAGCTAATCTTCTCTTGCCCCATAAATCAACGTTTTCGATTTCTCCACCATTGTTCTCGATTATACCCTTAAACTTTTCAACGTTAGCTTTGACAGCTTCTTCGTCTAATGATGGTCTTAGAATGAACATTGCTTCATATGATCTCATTAGTTTCACCTCCTCCCTTTGGACTCGCGGCCATATCTCTAGGATATAGCAGGGAATTCACTTATTAATATTATCATCTTATGGCATATAAATCAACAAAAACTTTATTTATATTTATATTTTGAATAAATACATTATTTATTTGCTTATATACACTATTTTCTTCATTCGTTTCTCAAATTCTGCTCTTGTCATCATTATTAATCTTTTGCAGCCTACGCATTTTATCTTTATGTCTGCACCCACTCTAATGATTTCCCAGTTGCTACTTCCACATGGATGTGTCTTTTTCATTTCTACTATGTCACCTACATTTACGTCTTTCATAATGATATAATCACCCCAATTTTACTTTTATTATTAACTAATGAAAGTTAATTTTACTACTAATATAAATATATATACATATATATTTTCTTTTATAAGATTTTTGTTGTGAATTAAAATCTTACAATTTAAATTATATACTTATAATATTATACTAGAAATCAAAAGTAAAACTCAACTAAAAGTGATTACTACGCCCTTTGGTACAGGATTTAAAGGGAATGACCTTTTTAAATTATGGTCCTTCCATAAATTAAATATTCAATTTAGAATTAAAAAAGTATATAAATCATCTGATTTATATACTTTTTTCTTTTTTTCTCTATTTGCTTTATTTGCTTTATTTATGTTATTTGCTTTATTTGCTTTATTTATGTTGTTTGCTTTATTTATAAATCTGGGCGTAAAACCACTATCCTTTTAAGGTAGCGGATGTAAGCCCTAACCTTGGTTTTGTATATACTT
>JAVXGR010000048.1:0-11263 GCA_036657335.1 Clostridium sp.
CAAATTACATATTTTGGATAACTTGGATAAATATATATGAAAAAAGATGTATACTATTATAAAGGATGATTTAAATATAACTTATTTTATACTTAAAATAGTTAAAAGAACTACAATTTTTAAGCAACTTAATACATAATATGTGTATTTAAATCAGCATTTAATGCATTTCATTCAATTATTTTAATATATACAAGTAGTTAATATATAATAACCGTTATATATTAAACGAGTAATATTATTAAGAATAATTAATGGAGGTTATTAAATTGGAAAATAAATCAGACAATAGAGTATTAGTTCTATTAGGGACAATAATGACACAATTTGCACTTGGAAGTGTTTATACTTGGAGTTTATTTAACCAACCACTTAGCGACAAGTTTGGATGGCAAATTAGTCAGGTTGCAATAACATTTTCAATATTTTCATTAGCATTAGCTGTGGGAACATTGTTTTCATCAAAACTACAAGAAAAATTAGGAATTAAAAAGGTTACAGTAATTGTAGGAATTGTATTAGGAGCAGGGCTTATATTAACATCAAAAGTAAATAGTTTAACTATGTTATATTTAACTGTAGGTTTAGTGGTAGGTATTTCTAACGGAATAGCTTATATGATGACATTGTCTAATTGCCTAAAGTGGTTCCCAGAGAAAAAAGGACTTATATCAGGTTTATGTGTAGGTGCTTTTGGTACTAGTAGTATAGTTTTTAAGTATATTAATGGAGCTCTTATATCTTCAAAAGGTGTTTCTGATACATTCTTATATTGGGGAGTTATGGTCTTAGTATTAATACTTATAGGATCTCAATTTTTAAAGGATGCACCAGTTGAAGAAGTTGTAGTAGATGATACTAAATCTTCAGATGATTTTACTTTTAAGGAATTTTTAAGAACAAAACAAGCTTACTTATTATTTATAGTATTCTTTACAGCTTGTATGAGTGGTCTATACCTTATAGGTATAGTTAAAGATATTGGTGTACAATTAGCTAACCTTACTCCAGAAGTAGCTGCAAATGCAGTAGCTATGGTAGCTATCTTCAATACTTCAGGGAGAATTATATTAGGAGCATTATCTGATAAATTAGGAAGAGTTAAACTTGTAATATTTGCATTATTAGTAACATTAGTTGCAGTACTTGTTCTTAATTTTGCAACATTAAATTACTCTTTATACTTTGCATCAGTTGCAGCTGTAGCGTTTTGTTTCGGAGGGAATATTACAATATTCCCTGTAATCGTAAGCGATTTCTTTGGCCTTAAAAATCATAGTAAAAACTATGGCGTAATATACCAAGGTTTCGGTTTAGGGGCTATTTCAGGTTCAATAATAGCTCAATTAACTGGAGGATTTAAAGCAACTTTTATGGTAATAGCAGTACTGTGTATATTATCGATAGTAATAATGTCTATGATAAAGAAACCAAAGGTTGAGGATAAACAATTAGAGGTTGATGATAAACAATTAATGAAAGACGTATTGATTTAGTAATCAATACGTTTTTTATTTTGATTTATTTTTTCAACATTGACTTATATGTTATTTTATATAGAAATTGAAATTATTATAACCTTTATAAGACCAATGAATCAAAATATTTTTTGAGTTAATGAACTAGAAAATTAATTGTGGATATGACTTTCGTGACTTGTCTTAAATATTAGTATATAAACTTATAAAGCTTGGCAAAATATATATATAATTTGAAAAGGAGAGACTTATGAATAAATATACTTTTAATACTAGAGATGAAGTTATAGAGTTTTTAGATAAACATAAATTTAAATACTATATTCCAAGAGTAGAAGAGTACATGAGCGGTATTAAAGATGAGCTTAAATATTATTATGTAGAGTTATCAGATTCTCATGAAGTAAAGGATTGCTCTATTATATCTATTACAGGTGGAGAGGAATTCAAGGAGAATTTCTTTGATATCAATAAAGTTAATGAATTTGAAAATACTGCTTACAATAGACAATATAGAGAGAAGAAGTATAAAGAAGGTATTGAAAATAATTATTTTTAAATTATATGAATAGTATATATATTAATGGTTAATATATAATCAGATAGTTAATTAAGTTTAATTATCAACCAACACTTACTACACAAAAGCTAGATTATATCTAACCTTTTGGTAGTATCTTTGGAAGTGATGGCGGCTAGATATTTGAAAAAATATCATATTAAATATAATGAATCTACTAGATCTCCTCGCTCTACTAGAGTGCAACTAGCCCTAGTCTAATACCCAAAGGTTAGAGTTATAGCTAACTTGCAAACTATATTTAATAAAGGTCAAAAGAGGATAAGGATGTAATTAACATTACTCCTTGAAAAAGCACTGAATTTGAAGGCTTAGGCTATCAGATCAGTGCTTTTTTTATGATATACAAAGCTACTTAAATAAAAGTAACAATTTTACAAGTAAATTACCTCACATAAATAAGAACTATTTCCTAATATTTACATATGATATATAGAAACAATATTTATATCAGAAAAAGGGGAATCAACAATGGAAAGAAACTATTGGCAAGAATATTGGGACAATTATCAAAAATTTATGGCTTTATATATTAGAGAGTTACAAAATGCATATCCTGATACGGATATTAAAGATAAATACACAGAAGTTGCTAGCTTATTTGAGCCGTCCATTTATCTTGAAGATTACGAGAGTTATGATGAATATGACGATGATGATAGTCAATCTATTGCTACTTTTGCATTACCTAATGGTGGGCAATCTCCTACACCTTTTATATCACCTGGTGGTGGGCAATTTACTATAAATAACTGTAGAAGAATGGCAATAGTTAGGATAGAAATGAGGAGAGGTTTTGCCCCTTCTAATTTCTTTATGGTAGTAGATAGAGCTGATAGAAGAAGTATTCAAGGATTTAGAATAGCTTGCGAATCCGGTAGAATTAGATTTGTACCAATGGCTGTAGAATATAGAAATATTAACTTTATAGAATGCGCATTTTAGATTAAATATAATAAGAGGTATCCAAGTAATATACTTATGTAATACTTGAGATACCTCTTATTACTTATATTTTTATAAAAATTTGCCTTTAAATCCTCCACCTCTTACTTCATTTACATCATTTATACATATTAAAGCTTTATCATCAATAGAATAAACTAATCCTTTAAATTTAGCTATTTCACTAGCTTTTACAATACAATAGAGTAACTTCTTCTTATGATGAGTGTAAGCACCTTCTGCTTCTAAATAGGTAACTCCTCTTTTTAATTCAGTCATTATGTAATTTGCTATTTTTTCATCATAATCAGATACTACCATTATAGATTTTTGACTATTAAAAGAATCCTTTACTATAGACATTGTATGAGATGCTAGATACATAGCTATTAAAGTATATAGTGCTAATCTAAAACCAAATAAAATTCCTCCAGCGCTAACAACGAATAAATTTACAGTAACAAATGTATTTTTCATTTCAATATTAAATTGCTTCTTTAAGGATGCGGCAATTATATCTAAGCCACCTACACATGCTCGTGATTTAAAAATTAAGCCCATTCCAATACCATTAAGTAATCCACCATATATACATTGAATTATAGGATCATTAAGTTGAATATATCTATATAAGTCTTGGGTTATACCTAATGCAAAAGAAAATAGAAACATATTTACAAAACTCATTATCAAAAAATCTTTATCTAAGTATCTTATTCCTATTATAAATATTGGAATATTGATTATAAATGTGCTTACACCTTGATTTATGCCAAATAAATGATGGAGAATTACAGCTATTCCAGCAACACCTCCACTTAAAAGATTAGCAGGCGTTAGAAAAGCATTTATACCTATCGCACATAAAAAAATACCAAATACCATTAACATACACCTAAATACAAAGTCATACTTTTTTCTTATAGATAGATTTTTATTTATCATTTATATTTCTCCTTAATAAATATAGTCATAATATATAGTATTAAATACTTACGACTTATATGATTTATGAGTATCTTAAAGAGTATAAAAACACAAAAAGAGGGAGCCGTATTTACGACTCCCTATAAATTAATCATAATGTTATAAGTTTATTTAAATTGATTTGTATATTTTTTATTTTTTTCTTCTTTAGATTGGCATCCATCTTTATATTCTGGGCAAGTACCTTCTAGTCTTTTCTTTGTAGTGCAAAACATTTTAACATCACTGTTGCTATTAAACTTTGGTTGTTTGTTTTTCATTAAATTGTCCTCCTAATAATAATATTGATACATTCCTATTATTATCTGCTTTAAGAAAAAATATTGTATTAAAAAGCATTTACTAAATTTAACTGTAGATATTTTTAATGGTATCGATTTTCTTATCTATTTAAAAATTTAAAAAATTATATGATATGTCGATAGATTGCAGTTTAAATTGTATGTTTTGTAAAGTTTTAATTAGTAATATTACAAACTAAATAATAAGAAAACGTTGACACCAAAATATTAATTTGATAGTATATAACAAAGAACAGGTCAAAAAATTAATATAAACGGATAGTGATTGTTTAAGTACAAGCTAAACCTATTTATTGCTCAGGACTCATAGGAGTCTGCTTAATGTGTAGTAAATAGGTTTTTTAATGCAAAAATATATTGTGATCGGGTGATAGAATAAATACGGATTATAGTTAATTTTAATATTAAGAAATGAGGAATTATAATGGTTATTGAAAAAATACTTAATAACAATGTAGTTATAACAATTGACGAAAATAATAAAGAAATAGTAGTTATGGGTAGAGGTATAGCTTTTAAAAAGCGTACAGGAGATCATATTCCAAAGGATATGATAGATAAGGTATTTAAACTAACTGATCTTAATATGTCAGATAAGTTTAAAGAATTAATAGCTGAGATTCCTTTAGAGTATATGCAGTTATCAGATGGAATAATTCTACATGCAAAGAAAGAACTAGGTAAAAGATTAAATGATAGTATTTATATTTCCTTAACTGACCACATATATACAGCAATAGAAAGAGCTCATGAAGGCGTAAATGTAAAAAATGCCCTACTTTGGGATATAAAAAGATTTTATAAAAAAGAATTTCAAATAGGATTAGTAGCCTTAGATTATATAGAAGAAAAATTTAAAGTAAGACTACCAGAAGATGAAGCTGGATTTATAGCAATACATATTGTAAATGCACAAATGGATCAAGATATAAAAATTATTTATGAAATAACACAAATAATGCAAGATGTAACAAATGTTGTTAAGTATCATTATGGGATAACATTTGATGAAGAGTCAGTATATTACTACAGATTTATTACTCATTTAAAGTATTTTGCAGAAAGATTTCTTAGCAATAAATCATATAACGAAAATGAAGATGATCTACTAGATGTAATAAAAGTTAAATATAAAAATGCATATAATTGCATAGAAAAAGTAGCTGAATTTATATACAAAAAATACAACTACAAGTTAACAGATGAAGAAAAATTATACTTAACTATTCACGTTGAAAGAGTAGTAAGTAAAAGTATTAAGCAAGATATAAATCCTAAAAATTAGGTTTATATATATTGGATGGTGACATTTAGTTGGCCAAACCTTCATATTTCAAAAAGAAAATGGAGGATAAAAAATGAGAAAGTATGAAAAATTAGCAAAAGACATTATAGCTAATGTTGGAGGGAAGGAAAACATCAATAGCTTAGCACATTGTGTAACTAGATTACGTTTTAAACTAAAAGATGAGTCAAAAGCAAATGATGATGCCCTGAAAAATATGGATGGTGTTGTAACTGTTATGAAAAGTGGCGGGCAATACCAAGTAGTAATAGGAAATCATGTGCCAGATGTTTATTCGGTTGTATGTGATTTAGCTGGATTAGGTCCAGATGCACAAGTAGAGTCTGATGCACCGAAAGGACTACTTAATAAGTTTATAGACCTAATATCTGGAGTTTTCCAACCAATTTTAGGAGTAATGTGTGCAGCTGGGATGATAAAAGGATTTAATGCACTTTTTATAGCATTTGGATTATACACGATGACTGATGGTACGTATATAATGTTAAACTCAATTGGAGATTCAATATTTAAGTTTATGCCTGTAATATTAGGTTATACATCAGCTAAGAAGTTTGGAGCTAAGCCGTTTGTAGGACTACTTATAGGGGCAGCTTTATGCTATCCAGATATTCAATTAAGTTCATTATCAAATGCAGGGGAGCCTTTATATACAGTATTTAGCGGTACGATGTTTGAATCGCCAGTATATATGACATTCTTAGGGTTACCGGTAATAGCAATGGACTATACTTCAACAGTAGTTCCAGTAATATTAATTGTTTTTATAGCTTCTAAGTTTGAAAAGTTTTTTGCGAAGATTATACCAGATGTAGTAAAAAATTTCTTTGTACCAATGTTAGTTTTACTAGTATCACTACCTTTAGGATTTATAGTTATAGGTCCAATAGCAACCTTTGCATCTAATATTGTTGGAAGTTCATTTTTAGGATTATTTCACTTCTCGCCAGTAGTATGTGGTATATTACTAGGTTTACTATGGCAAGTTCTTGTTATATTTGGCCTACACTGGGGATTAATACCTATAGCTATGGTAAATATGATGACAACGGGTTCTGATCCAATACTTGCAGGTATGTTTGGAGCATCTTTTGCTCAAACAGCAGTAGTGGGAGCTATGTACTTTAAATTAAAGAATAAGAAAACAAAAGAATTATGTATACCTGCAGTTATTTCTGGAATATGTGGGATAACAGAACCTGCAATATATGGTATAACTTTACCTAGAAAAACTCCATTCATATTCAGTTGTATAGGAGGCGCGGCAGGTGGAGCTGTAATGGGTCTTATGGAAGTTCAAAGTTACACTATGGGTGGATTTGGAATATTTGGTATCGCCAACTATATAAATACATCAACTGGAGATGCAAGTGGAGCTACAGCATCACTTATATGTATAGCTGTATCTATGGTAGTAGGATTTCTATTAACATTCTTCTTCTGGAAAGATGATACTGTAGTAGAAGATGTTAAAACAAATAAAACACAAAGTAATGATAAAAAAACTCAAAGAGAAGTAATATACAGTCCAATAAAAGGTGATGTAAAGCCTTTAGAAAATATAGAAGATGCAGCATTTTCATCAGGGGTATTAGGTAAAGGAGTTGCGATAATACCTAAGGAAGGAAAAGTAGTTGCACCATTTGATGGAACGGTAATGACTTTATTCCCAACAAAACATGCAATTGGAATAGTATCTGAAAATGGATGTGAATTATTAGTACACATAGGACTAAATACAGTTCAATTAGATGGAAAATACTTTGAAACCTTCGTAAGTCAAGGTGACAAAATCAAAAAAGGTCAAACTCTAATTACCTTTGATATAGAAAATATATCAAAAGAAGGATATTCTTTAGACACGCCAGTAGTTGTTACAAACTATTCTGACTATGTAGATATAGTAGAAAAAATAACTAAATCTACAAATAGTAATCAAGAATTAATAACAGTTTTAGCTTAAATAAAAATTCATAGTTGAAGATAAAAGTATATAATTACTTTTATCTTCAATAATTTAATATATAAATATTATTGGAGGGAAAGTTATGGCACTTAGAAAGGATTTTCTATGGGGTGGAGCAACTGCTGCAAACCAATGTGAAGGTGGATATAAAGAAGGTGGTAGAGGGTTAGCAAATGTTGACGTTGCACCACATGGAAAAGATAGATTCCCAGTTTTAGCTGGTGAAATGAAGATGTTTGAATGTGATGATGAGCATTATTATCCATCACATGAAGCTATAGATATGTATCATAATTATAAAGAAGATATAAAATTATTCGCAGAGATGGGATTTAAATGCTATCGTTTATCAATAGCTTGGACTAGAATATTCCCAACAGGAGAGGAAGCTACTCCAAATGAAGAAGGATTAAAATTCTATGATAGCCTATTTGATGAATGTTTAAAATATGGAATAGAGCCATTAGTAACAATTTGTCATTTTGATGTTCCGATGTACCTAGTTGAAAAATATGGGGCATGGAGAGACCGTAAGTTAGTTGATTTATATGTAAAATACTGTGAAGAAATATTTACTAGATACAAAAACAAGGTGAAATATTGGTTAACATTTAATGAAATAAATATGATACTTCACTTACCTTTCATAGGTGCAGGACTGTATATTGAAGAAGGTGAAGATGAAGAACAAATAAAATTCCAAGCAGCTCATCATCAATTAGTTGCAAGTGCATTGGCTACAAAGTTAGCTCATGAAATAAATCCTGAATTTAAAATAGGATGTATGTTAGCTGCTGGAAATACATATGCAAATACTTGTAATCCGAATGATGTATTCAAGTCAATGGAGAAAGATAGAGAAAATTACTTCTTTATAGATATACAATCTCGTGGAGAATATCCATCTTATGCAATAAAAGAATTAGAACGTAAAGGAATAAAAATAGTGATGGAAGAAGATGATAAAAAAATACTTAAAGAAAATACAGTAGACTTTATATCTTTTTCATACTATTCATCAAGATTAACAAGTGCAGATCCTGAAATAAGTGCTCAAACAGAAGGTAATGTTTTTGCAACTCTTAAAAATCCACATTTAAAAGCAAGTGAATGGGGATGGCAGATAGATCCGCTAGGACTTAGAATAACTATGAACTCTTTATATGACCGTTATCAAAAGCCATTATTCATAGTTGAAAATGGATTAGGAGCAGTAGATACTCCTGATGAAAATGGATATGTAAGTGATGATTACAGAATAGAGTATTTACGTGCTCATATAAAAACTATGATAGATGCTGTTGAATTAGATGGTGTAGATTTATTAGGATATACTCCTTGGGGATGTATAGATTTAGTAAGTGCCAGTACTGGAGAAATGAAAAAGCGTTATGGATTTATATATGTAGATAAAGACAATGACGGAAATGGAACTTTAAAGCGTAGTAAAAAGAAGAGTTTTGATTGGTATAAAAAAGTAATAGCATCAAATGGTAAAGATTTAGATTAGGGGGGTGAGAATATGTCATTTAAAAAAGATTTTTTATGGGGTGGAGCAACTGCTGCCAATCAACTTGAAGGTGCGTGGAATGTGGATGGAAAAGGACCATCTTGTTCAGATATGTGCACAGGAGGTTCTCATAAAGTAAGTAAAAGGATAACTAAAACAATAGAAGAAAAAACATTTTATCCAAGTCATGAGGCGATAGATTTTTATCATAGATATAAAGAAGATATAGCTTTATTTGCACAGATGGGATTTAAGGTATTTAGATTTTCAATAGCATGGAGTAGAATATTCCCCACAGGAATGGAAGCTACTCCAAATGAAGCAGGTCTAAAGTTTTATGATAATGTAATTGATGAATGTTTAAAATATAATATAGAGCCATTAATAACAATATCTCACTATGAGCTACCATTTGGGATAACAGAAAAGTACAATGGATGGGCTTCAAGAGAAGTAATAGATTTATATATGAACTACTGTGAAGCAATATTTAATAGATACAAAGGAAAAGTAAAATATTGGTTAACATTTAATGAAATAAACTCAGCTACCATGCCTATGGGAGGATATTTATCTCAAGGTATATTAAATGAAGGAACTACAGATTTTATGAATCAAGTAGATATTCCAAATCTTCGTTTCCAAGGATTACATCACCAATTTGTAGCAAGTGCGAAGTCTGTTAAGCTAGCTCATGAAATAGATTCAAACTATCAAGTTGGATGTATGCAAATATATGCAACAATGTATCCGTTTACTTGTAATCCAAACGATATAGTAAAAACTCAAAGTGATAGTAGAGTAATGAATTATTTCTGTGGAGATGTTCAAGTTCGTGGAGAATACCCAACTTATATGAACAGATATTTCAAGGAAAATAACATTGAAATAAAAATGGAAGATAAAGATTTAGATATTTTAAAAGAAGGTTGTGTAGACTTCTATACATTTAGCTACTATATGTCTATATGTGTAAGTAGTGACCCTGAAAAATCTAGTACAGGTGGTAATATATTAGGTGGAGTAAAAAATCCATACTTAAAAGCTAGTGACTGGGGATGGCAAATAGACCCTAAAGGACTTAGATATACATTAAATGAAATTTACGATAGATACCAAATACCTATGATGATAGTTGAAAATGGTTTAGGTGCTTATGATAAAAAAGAATCGGATGGAAGTGTAAATGATGACTACCGTATAGAATACTTAAAAGAGCATATAGAACAAATGAAAGAAGCAGTCGAAGATGGAGTAGATTTAATAGGATACACTCCTTGGGGATGCATAGACTTAGTAAGTGCATCAACTGGTGAAATGGCTAAGAGATACGGGTTTATATATGTAGATAAATATGATGATGGAAGTGGAGATTTATCTAGAAGTAAGAAAAAGAGTTTTAATTGGTACAAGCAAGTAATAGAATCTAATGGTGAAAAATTAGAGAATATAGATACTGCCTTGGCTTAGAAGAATATAGCTATCCATTTATATGATTATATTAATCATATAAATGGATAGCTTTTTTTATAAAATATATAATATAAAAAGATAATTAAGTTTAATCGTGGGTATTATTCATGTGAATCGGCTTCACCATTGAAATCTACGAAAAAGGAATTGACTAACTGGTCAACACTTTTTATTTATATCTGTGAATTTAAATTTAATGTATTGATAAGAGGAATGAATAAATGATATGCTAAGTATTAGATAAAATTGAGAGTTTAAGTAATATAAAGGGGTATGAGGTGGAATCAGTTGATAAAAATAGCAATATGTGAAGATGAAAAAGAACAACAAGAGTTATTGAAAGCATATATAGATCAAATATTTGAGGGATTATCTATTAAATATAAGTTGGAATTATTTAATTCGGGAGAAGAATTACTTGAAAGCTATCCAAAAGATATAGATGTACTTTTATTAGATATACAAATGGGTCAAATTAATGGAATAGAAACTGCAAGAAAAATTAGGACTATAGATGACAAAGTAGAAATTATATTTATTACATCATTAATAGAATACGCACTAGAAGGTTATGAGGTAAGGGCTTATAGATATTTAATAAAACCAGTAAAATATGATAATTTAAAAGAAAATATAATAAACTGCATAAAAGAAGTGGATATAAAAAATAAATATATTATGGTAAAAGAACAAGGCAATCAAATTAAATTAGATAT
>JAVXGR010000049.1:0-9947 GCA_036657335.1 Clostridium sp.
GAAACAATTGAAAAGTATATACAAAACCAAGGTTAGGGCTTACATCCGCTACCTTAAAAGGATAGTGGTTTTACGCCTAGATTTATAAAATAATTATTTGGGATTTTATAAAAAATTACTATATTTGGGGGTGTATTTGTGCGGTATTTAAGAAAAATATTAATGTTTTTATTTATCATAATGATTTTTTTTACAGCTAATAGTAGTATGGTTTTTGCAAATAAAGCTAATTTATATAATGATATTATTGATATATCAAGTGGAAGTATAATTGAATCAGGTATACGAATTAAAATAGAAAATAATAAGGGAAATCAATATATAGTCAATAATATTTTAGAGGAAATTATTAAAATTGATAATAGTGAAGAGTTTTATTATGAAGATAATTATATAGGATTTAAGGGGCATAATATATATGGATTTATAGATTGCACTTCTAAAGAAGGCAATATTACTGTGGAGATAGCATACAAAAATGAGAAAAGTTATATAGAATCACTAAAAGCTATGGCTATGAATATAATAAAGAATAAAACACAAAATATGGTAATATTTGAGTATATAAAGGTTTCTTTGCCTGAAAATACAGATTTAGAAAATTTAAATACAGAGATAGGGAATGACTTTAAATTAAAAAGATATTCTAAGATAGATTCAATAAAATTAAATAATGGTTATTCATCTATTGTAAATATGAATGCAGAAAAAAGCAAAGAATCAATAAATTATGCACTATGTAAATATAACTCAGGAAAATATTTAATTATTGGTACACCTGAAATTGTAATTCCTTATTAAAGATAAACGATTTGGATAAAGCGACAGCGAATGGAGGATTAAATATGTATAAGATAGTCTTAAGAGGAGGAAATAAGCTTAGTGGAGAGGTGCAAATAAGCTCAGCTAAAAATGCAGTATTACCTATAATAGCAGCCTCAATCATGAATGAAGGAATAATAAAACTTAAAAATATACCTTTGTTAGAAGATGTCTTTATAATGTGTAATATATTAGAATCTATAGGAGCAGAAACAGATTTTAATACAGATACTGGAGAGTTAAATATAAATAGTACAAATGTTAAGTGTATTGAACCTAATGATAAATTAGTACAGAAGTTAAGGGCGTCATTTGTTATTATGGGTGCTATGTTAGCTAGATTTAATAGAGCTAAAATCTCCTTTCCTGGAGGGTGTAAGATAGGAACTAGACCAATAGATCTACATTTGAAAGGTTTTGCAGCATTAGATTCAGTTGTTGAGAAATACAATGGTCATGTGGAGGTAAAAACAAAACAACTTATAGGAAGTGATATATATTTAGATTCACCTTCAGTAGGAGCTACTGAAAATATAATGATGGCAGCAACATCAGCACTTGGAGAAACTATAATAAGAAATGCAGCTAAGGAACCAGAGATAGTAGATTTAGCTAATTTTTTAAATTCTATGGGAGCATCCATTGAAGGAGCAGGAACAGAAGCTATTGTAATTCAAGGGAAGAAACCATGCAAGTCAATAGAGTATACTCCTATATTTGACAGAATAGAAGCAGGAACATTTATAGTAGCGGCAGCAATAACAAAAAGTAAAATAACTATAAATGGTGGAGTAGAAGAACATTTAAAAGCTTTAATTGCAAAATTAAAAGAAATGGGTTTGAAGATTGAAAGTATAAATGACACAAAATTAAAAATAGATGGAGATGTAAATTTAGTACCAGTTGACATTAAAACAATACCTCATCCTGGATTTCCAACAGATATGCAAGCACAGATTACAGCCTTGCTAAGTGTAATACCAGGGATAAGTATTGTTACAGAAACTGTATTTGAAAATAGGTTTATGTATGTCAGTGAACTTGTTAAGATGGGTGGAAATATAAAAATAGACGGTAGAAGTGCTATTATTCAAGGGGTTGATAAGCTTACTGGTGCAGAGGTAGTAGCATCGGATTTAAGGGCAGGAGCAGCCTTAATATTAGCTGGATTAGCAGCAGAAGGTACTACAACTATCAATGATGTAAGACATATAGATAGAGGGTATATGAGGATAGAGGAAAAACTTCGAAAACTTGGAGCCCATATTAAGAGAATAGAGGTTTAAGTAAGGAAATCACCATTAATTTGGTGATTTTTTTTATTGCAAAGTTATATATATATATAAGTAGCATAGTTATATTTATAGGGAAATATCATGTGAGGTAAGAAAAATAAATATAATTATTGGATTAGTAATTCTTGGGGGCGATTATTTTGAAAAATAGAATAATATGGATACAATTAAAGGGTATATTCATTATTATGAGTGCATTTGTTATATTCTTGGTGCTTACAACTTTCTTACTTTTAGGGAAACCAAAAACTAATGCAGAGGAAAAAAGTAATTATGATATTAATAATGAAAAAATAGAGAGTAAGGAAGCAGATAATAATAAAAATGAAAATGAGGATATTAGTGATAAATTATTTCAGAGTAATATAAAGGTGTATCTAAGCAAAGAAAATAGGGTTGAAGAAATTAATATTGAAGATTACATAATTGGAGTTGTATCAGCAGAGATGCCAGCAAGTTTTAGTCAGTCAGCACTAGAAGCTCAAGCTATTGCTGCAAGGACATATACATTAGCTCATTTAGAGTCAACAGGTGGACGTAAGTGCTCTCAAGGTAATGGAGCTGATTTGTGCGATGATGTACATTGCCAAGCATATATCAGTAAGGAAAAACGACTTAGTTCATGGGAGAAAGATAAGGTGGAAGAATATTGGAAAAAGCTTAATGATGCAGTGAAAAATACAAAGGGTAAAGTATTAACCTATGAAAATTCACTGGTAAAAGCATTTTATTTCTCAACTAGTTCTGGAAATACGGAAAATTGCGAAGAAGTATTTAAGCAGGAATTGCCATATTTAAGAAGTGTAGAAAGTATAGGTGAGGAGGTAGCACCTAAATTCACAAGTGAGCTACAATTTACTGAAACTGATGTCCTTAAGAAGCTTCAAGGAGTAAATAGTCACTTATATGTATCGGATTTTAGTAAGGAAATTAATGTTATAAGCAGAACAGAAGGTGGAAGTGTAAAAGAGATAAAAATAGGTAATACTACATTTAAAGGTACTGAAATAAGAAAGGCACTTGGATTAAGTTCTGCTAATTTCAATATAGAATTTACTAAGGGATTGGTAAATTTTAAATGTAAGGGCTATGGACATGGAGTTGGAATGAGTCAATGGGGAGCTAATATAATGGGGCATAATGGTAAAAACAGTGAAGAAATATTAAAGCATTATTATAGCAATACAGAAATAAAAGAAGTTAAGTATAAGTAATATTAAGGTAAGGTGAATTTATAAAAGAGATAGGATTAAATTCTTATCTCTTTTAAATTTACATTTTTTTAAGAAAAATCTAATTAATAGGTTGAAAATTGTCTGAAAACCATGAAAAATGTTTATGAAAAAGATGAAAAACAATATAACAATTGTATTAATTTCTAGGTTATGGACAAAAATATGATTAGGAGGTGTTAAAAATGGAAGAACCAAATAAGTTAAAACAATTAATTAAGAGTCAAGGATTTTATGTAGCATTATTTATATGCTTATGTGCAGTGGCGGTTGTTGCTGCGGTTACTCTTAATAGTCAAACAGCAGAGGGCAATAAAAACAACACTGAGGCTAAGGTTGATATTAGCGGAGAGAATAAATTAAGTGCAGAGGGTGAAAAGGATAATGCGTTATTTGTAAAGGAAGACACTAAAGATATTAAGCCACAAATAGAGATACATAAAAGTGGAAAATCTTTAGCAATAAATGAAAATACAACTTCTGTATCATCAGAAAATGTATCTTTTATTAAGCCTATAGATGGAACTATAGCACAAGGATATTCAGAGGTTCCCTTATTACAAATAGCATCTGGAAATGAAAATGTTAAGGTGTATAAAACAAACTTTGGTCTTGATATCAAAAGTGAGCTAGGATCCTCAGTAGTAGCATCCTCAGAGGGAACAGTAGAATTGGTTGGAGAAGATCCAAAGGGATACGGAAATATGGTTGTTCTTAATCACAATAATGGTTATAAAACTGTTTATTCTAATTTAGACAGCGAGTTTATTGTTAAGGCTGGTGATGAAGTAAAAGAGGGCCAAGAAATAGGAAAAGTTGGTAATTCTACCTTAAGAACTCTTGCTCAAGAATCTCTAGAAGGAGAAGAGAAGATTAAAAATAAGGTTGATTATTTGCACTTTTCAATATTAGAAGGTTCAGGAGATTTTATAGATTTAGATAAAAATAATAACTATATTAATCCAGAGAAATTTATTAAATATTAAAATTTACAATATGAAATAGTCACTTGTTATTTCAAGTGACTATTTCATAAAACTAAAAGAAAATTACTTTATTAAGAAAATTGATACATACTAAAGCATTAAAAACGGAATTATATTTATATCTTTAATTATTTGAGGGTTAAGGATTGTTAGTTTACTATGAAATCCTTTAAATATAAAGAATATTTAGGGGTTTCACTGAGGAATTGTAAGGTTTTGTAATTTTAAGGAGGAAATTTATTATGAAGGATTATATTGAGGAAAGGGTATTGGAGGTTGCTAAATATATAATTGAATCAAAGTCTACCATAAGAAAAACTGCAAAGGTTTTTGGGGTTAGTAAGAGTACCATACATAAAGATATGACAGAGAGACTACCCAAGATTAATCAAGATATAGCTGAACAAGCGAAAATCATTTTAGATATAAATAAATCAGAACGTCATATAAGAGGTGGAAAAGCTACTAAAATGAAATATAAAACAAATAAAGCTAGTTAATTTTATTATACTTGTCAATATATGAAGATTTATGTTTGTATTAATTTTAAAAATATATATAATATAACTAAAGACAATTTTAAAATATATATAAAAGTATGGAAAATACTAAAGAGCAGGAGTGAGAGGGTATGTTTTTTTTGGGTATGGGAACAGATATGGGTATCGATTTAGGTACAGCTACGGTGCTTGTTTATATAAAAGGAAAAGGCGTCGTATTAAAAGAACCATCAGTTGTAGCTATTGACAAAACAAATGGAAGAGTACTTGCAGTAGGTGAAGAAGCAAGACAAATGATAGGTAGAACTCCAGGAAACATAGTGGCTATGAGGCCCATGAGAGATGGGGTAATTTCGGATTATGACATAACAGAAAAAATGTTGAAACATTTTATAAAAAAAGCTTGTGGACGAAGAAGAACAACTCCAAGAGTTGTAATTTGTGTTCCATGTGAAGCGACTGAAGTTGAAAGAAGAGCCGTGGAAGATGCTGCTAGGAACGCTGGCGCAAAAACAGTTGAATTAATAGAAGAACCGGTAGCAGCGGCAATTGGAGCAGGTTTAGATATAGCTAGAGCTAGTGGGAATATGGTAATAGATATCGGTGGAGGTACAACGGATATTGCCGTAATTTCATTAGGTGGAATGGTTGTAAGACAATCAATTAAAATAGCTGGTGATGAATTTGATGAAGCTATCATTAAGTATATTAGAAAGAAGCATAAACTAATGATAGGTGAAAGAACAGCAGAAGATTTAAAGATTAATATTGGTTGTGTTTATGACAATGGAGAAGAAAAGAAAATGGAAATCAGAGGAAGAGATCTAGTTACAGGATTACCTAAGAGTCTAGAGATTTCCTCTAGAGAAATGAAAGAAGCTTTAAGTGAGGCGGTTAGTGCAATTGCAGAGTGTACTCACTCTGTATTAGAAAAGACACCTCCAGAATTAGCAGCTGATATAGCAGAAAAAGGTATAGTAATGACCGGTGGTGGAGCTTTATTATCTGGATTGGATAAGCTAATAGAAGAATATACTAATGTACCTGTGTATGTAGCTGAAGATTCAATATCTTGTGTTGCATTTGGTACTGGTAAGACATTGGATTATATAGTTAAAAAATATGAATAAAATAAAAGCTATGGTGTTATTTACCGTAGCTTTTATTTATACCTACATATCATCTATCTGTAGAGTACAGGTAATAAGCATGTATTAATGAATCACCTATTATTTTAGCCATATTCATTATTAGATTTAAACGAATATTTGTATGGAAAAACATTTCAGCCATGTCACTAGAGTCTACAATTCCAACAATCGATAAATCGCCCACTTTAGGTAGGGTTTTTCCAACACCTCTACCTGGAGTAACGGGTACGTTTCTAAGTTGAAGATCACCTATATTGGTTTCGGAACCTAAACAAGCATCAATACCAATTACTTTACTATTAGGATATAACTTTAGTAGTTGGGGAACGGTAGTCTTTAAATTAAGAGCATGTATTGGTTCCTTTATGGTACCAAAGACTTGTAGAGGGAAATTTTTTTCTTTCAAATAGGTTCCCACTAAAGGACCAAGACAATCACCTATACATTTATCTGTTCCAATACAAATTATTATAGTGTCCTTTTTTATAAAGTTTTTTAAGTGAAAAGATAGCTTGTAGTAGGCTAATGGGTCTTCATAATAAACTTTTACACTATTCAAGTTAACACCCCCTATGAAGCTATGTATATGATTAAAAATCTTTAATTATTATTAAAAGTATAGAAAAATGGAAAAAAGGCATAATTTAGATAAAGATAGGATTTTGAATAAATAATAATATGTATACAGAGGTGAAATTATGGGTGAAAAGTATGGAGAAAACCGTAAAGACAATGGAAATAAGGAAAACTATAGGCTAGAAGGTAAATATTCAAATAAAAGACGTAATGAGAGGAGGTATGTAATAACAATAGTCATAGCCACTATTATATCTATAACTATTATGATTTCATTAGACATACATAGAAAGTTAAATGATGTTTATTTTATTGAAAGATATAATACGTCTGTTGATGAATACAGTAAAAATATAAATAATATAAGTAAAAAGGTAAAAAAAGATAAAAGTAATAATAGAGCAAAAGAAGTAGATAAAATAGAGAAGGAAAGTGAAAGTTACGATGCAAATATTTATGAAAAGTATAGAAAAAAATTTGAAGAAATGAAGAAGAAATATGAAGATGAATATTCTGAAAACATAACAAAAGAAGAGTTAGAAAGAACTATAGAAGAATGTAAGAAAGAAAAAGGAATAAGTGATGTGAAGAAATCATTGTTTAAAGTACACACCTATGATATATTACCAAGTTTATCTTCAAAAGATAAGAAGGAATTGATAGGAATTGGAAAATATTTAAGCACATCGGATTATAAAAAAATAGTTAAATATCTAAAAGGTGATGATCAGGAGAAAGGAATAGTAGATGCTATAACAATTATAAAAGATAAAATTCCACAAGAAGAGTATAATAAAGTTAAGGATATTGCTAATAGATTTATAGATATGAATGTATTAGATACATATTTAAAACCATAAAAGTATAAAAATGTAGTTATTTAAGTAAATTTCCCTGAAAAAAAATAAAAATTAAGATTATTAGTATATTGAAGAAATAAATAGTCAATGGAAGATATAGCGTGATAATCAACCTAAATAGGGGGAGGTAAAGTTGAATGCTCTTTAATAAATATGTATACTAATCCTTGTCGGTAGGTGCTGAAAAGTTTAGGATGAGTTCCCGAGTGGCCAAAGGGGGCAGACTGTAAATCTGCTACGTTATGTTTCGGTGGTTCGAATCCACCCTCATCCACCATTTTAAATTAATCTAAGATTAATTTAAAAATAACTGAATTCTAAATAAATATGCTGGCATGGCTCAATTGGTAGAGCAGCTGACTTGTAATCAGCAGGTTGTAGGTTCGAGTCCTATTGCCAGCTCCATGAGGATGAGTTCCCGAGTGGCCAAAGGGGGCAGACTGTAAATCTGCTACGTTACGTTTCGGTGGTTCGAATCCACCCTCATCCACCATAAAAGTTGCATGAGTTTTAGTGCAATAGAGAAAAGCTTTGTAAACCAAAGCTTTTTTTACTTTGGGAGTTAAATTATTAATGAAATTTTAGAATGCAAAAGTGGATTTATACATTAGTTGTATATTAAGAATTTATAGCATATTAAGAAAGAATTTAATAATGAAAAGTAGTAGAATAATCAAATGTAAATTTATGTACATAGATTTTAGTAATATACGAAGATAAATTTATAAAGATATTGACTATTAAATAATAATATGTTAATATTGTTTTCGAAATGAATATTAAAGTTAAATAGACTCTTATCCAGAGAGGTGGAGGGACAGGGCCCTACGAAACCCGGCAACCAGTGTTAAGCATATGGTGCCAATTCCTGCAGATATATGTTCTGCAAGATAAGAGAGTGTTGATGAATTGTGGAATCACCTCTTCTTGTTGAAGGGGTTTTTATTTTTTTGCACATAGTAATCCTTAAATAGAGTTTATTTAAAAAATAAGGAGGATTAGAAATGAGAAGATTATTTACATCAGAATCAGTTACTGAAGGACATCCGGATAAGATTTGCGATCAAATATCTGACGCTATACTAGATGCTATACTAGAGAAAGATCCTATGGGAAGAGTAGCTTGTGAAGCAACCGTTACTACAGGTATGGTAATGGTAATGGGTGAAATTAGTACAAGTTGCTATATTGATATTCCTAAGGTTGTTAGAAAAACTATTGAAGAAATAGGATATACTAGAGCAAAATATGGTTTTGACTGCAACACCTGTGCTGTTATGACTTCGATTGATGAACAGTCAGTTGACATAGCTATGGGGGTTGATGAAGCATTAGAGTCTAAATCAGGTACAATGGATAAAATAGAAGCTATAGGTGCTGGAGATCAAGGAATGATGTTTGGTTATGCATCTAACGAAACAGAAGAGTATATGCCTATGGCAGTTTCATTAGCACACAAACTTGCTAAGAAACTTGCAGAAGTTAGAAAAAATAAAACTTTATTATATTTGAGACCAGATGGTAAAACTCAAGTTACCGTTGAATATGATGGGGATAAAGTTGTTAGAATTGATACTATAGTTATATCAACTCAACATTGTCCAGATGTAACTCGTGAACAAATAGAGAAAGATTTGTTAGAATATGTAATTAGACAAGTTGTTCCAGCAGAATTATTAGATGAGAATACTAAGTACTTTATAAATCCAACAGGAAGATTTGTAATTGGTGGACCTCAAGGAGATTCTGGTTTAACAGGAAGAAAAATAATAGTTGATACTTATGGTGGAGCAGGAAGACACGGTGGCGGAGCTTTCTCAGGTAAAGATCCAACTAAAGTTGATAGATCTGCTGCATATGCAGCAAGATGGGTAGCTAAGAATTTAGTAGCGGCTGGTGTTGCAGATAAAATAGAAGTGCAATTAGCTTATGCTATTGGGGTTGCTAGACCGGTTTCTGTTCATGTTGATACATTTAATACTGGAAAAATCAATGAGGAGAAAATTGCAAGTATTATAAATAAAATATTTGATTTAAGACCAGCAGCTATAATAAGAGATTTAGATTTAAGAAGACCTATATATAGACAAGTAGCTGCATATGGACACTTTGGCAGAAATGATTTAAATTTACCATGGGAACAATTGAATAAAGTAGAAGAAATAAAAGCTCTTCTTTAATGGTTAATACAAAAGAGTCCCTATATTTTACTAATATAGGGACTCTTTCCTATTAACATAATAAGAACATTTAACAGAAAGGGCGGAATTCTCCCATCCTTTATAGGTGGGAGATGTATAGCTCTTATTATTTTAGGTTCGATACCTAAAATAATAACTCCTTGACGAATTAGTATGAATGATGTATTCTGAAATCAGTAGTAAATCTATAAAAGAGATAAACAGATGAATTTAGATAATAATAATCATTCAGTATTATCATTAAATAATCATTTGGTATTGGTTATAAAGTATAGACGGAAAGTAATAACTGATGAAGTATCAAATAGACTAAAGGAAATATTC
>JAVXGR010000050.1:0-9553 GCA_036657335.1 Clostridium sp.
ACGCCTCCACCATAGAAGTATTCTGTTTCATCACCTTCTAAAGTTTGTATAATTTGTTCTTTTGTATAGCTGATAGGCTCTATTTCTTTAAATATTAGTGTTTTTTCATCTTTTTTATAAGCTTCTACTTTAAAAGGTTTTTTATAGAAATGTAATACTACTTTTTCACTTGCTATGCTATAATAATTTTCCTTCTCCACAATAGCTAGAGTGGGTATACCAAATTTATCTATAAACTCTCCTTCTGTCTGAGCTATAATTTTACTTTGTGTATCGTCACCAAACTCCCCTGTAGGATCTAAATAAATACGCACAATATCTTCTTTGAAGAAGTTTACCTTTACTCCCTCATGATCTAGCTTAATATATATGCTATTTCCTTCTTGATTGATACTATTGATATTGCCTATTTTTTTTATATCCATGTTATACGCCCCCTTGTATTTTCCTTTTTACTCTATAATGCTTATCTCTAATAAATTTCAAATGAGATAAACGTGTAAGATATTGGTGCTCTTCTTACACGTATTTTTCTCTAAATCTATTTAAAGCCTTATTTTAATGCATCAAGTGCATTTTGGTAAATTTCTAATAATCTATTTACATTCAGCTTTTCTACCGCACCTATATATTCATCCCATTCTTTATCTATTCCACCCTCTGTAATCCATTTTGCACGTTTTTGTTCTACATAATTTTTAATATCTTGTGACAGTGCTGAAATTTCATTTTGATCTTCTGGAGATAAGTAAAGAGGTGGTAATATATTTTCAGCTGGCTCTACATAAGGCATATAAGCTAAATATCTCTCATGTTGTGCTTGATTCATAGGATCCAATACACGCTTATCAGCTAAATCCTTTGGTATGAAATAGAAACTTGAAGCCCCTGGTGATTGTGTGTGTCTATATTGATCATAAGTCATTCCCTCTGGTAGTTCTCTATTATTATAGGTTTCCCATTTTCCTTTATCTAAATATCCCCAAGCTTCATCTTGAGTACCATTAAGTGCCTGAAGAGCATTTATCTCTTTACACCACTCATCAGCCCATCTAATCGCCAACTCTGGATTCTCACATTTACTAGTTATGGTAAATGCATTTCTACCAAGTCCAGGTGCTACTGTATTTCTAGCCACTAACTGGTCTCCATTTGGTCCTTTTAAAGGTTGTAAATGAATATACTCATCTTGTCTATCTCTTGGAATAGCATCATCAGGCCAGAATAAAATAGTCATTCCTAAAATATTATCCGCGTTATGTCCTTTAGCCTTTAACTTACTCAAATCTTGCACAAACATCTCTGAATCTAGCAAGCCTTCTGTATAAAGTTTATTGAAGTATTTAATACCTTCTTTGTACTCAGGCTCAATAGCTGTATAGATAACTTTACCATCTTTTACCGAAAGGTGACTTGTTCTATCTGGCAGTCCAAACATGCCGAACATTGTATGTATAGAGTAGAACTTCTCTGTTACTGAAAAAGGTATTTCATCAGCTTTACCATTTCCATTTGGATCTTTGGTCTTAAAAGCTTTTAGTACTTCATATAATTCGTCACTTGTTGTTGGTACTTCAAGTCCTAAGTTATCTAACCATTTTTTATTAATGAACATATTCTGTGTTGAAATATTTCTTTCCTCTTCAATAAGTCCTGCCAGCGAATAAATATTACCATCTGGTAATGTAATGTTTTGTACATAATCAGGTCTTGAATCCATAAAAGCTTTCAAATTCGGTGCATACTTATCAATCAAATCATTTAATGGCATAATAGCCCCTGTTTGAGCAAATTTTACAAGTTGTTCATCCGTTAACATTCCTCCGTAAAAAACATCTGGTAATGTATTACTACTAAACATTAAGTTGATTTTCTCAGCCTTCGCACTACTATCTATCTCCTCCCATTGTATCTTTACATTAGTTTTTTCTTCAAACTCTTTAAGTACAGGCATATCACTATATGGCACTACCATATTAGATCCCCTCGTTGCCGCTACCTTAAGAGTCACTTGTTTTTCTACAATAGGCAATCCTTCTAAATTTAATTGCTCTGCTATGTTTCCTACCTGCTTATCACCTTGACCCACTTCATTACTTACCGCTTTATTACTTGAACATCCTGTTACTAACATAGATACTACCATTACCGCTAGAATAGCTTTACTCATTTTCTTGCTCATTTTTATTCCTCCCTTAAACTTAAAATTTATTATCCCTTTAAAGCACCTATTGTAACCCCTTTTACAAAATACTTTTGTAAAAATGGATAAACAGCTAAAATTGGTAGTGAACTTACTACAACTACTCCATATTTTATATACTCAGCTAGTAATGTTCTTTCAGCTAGATTAGCTGCATCTACAGATGTTACATCAACCATCTGATTACTAATCAAAATATTTCTAAGAATAATTTGTAAAGGTTGTAAATCGGCATCTGATAGATAAATCATAGCATTAAAATACTGATTCCAATGCATCACCCCTATATATAATGCAATAACTGCAATAATTGCTTTTGATAATGGTAATACCATTGTTATAAAGAATCTTCCTTCTCCGCACCCATCAATAGATGCTGCTTCGAATAACTCCCCAGGTATATTATTTTGGAAGAATGTCCTAGCTACAATAACATTCCAAGCACTTACACTTCCTAGTATAACCATAATCCATGATGTATTATATAACCCATACTTATTAATCTGCAAAAATGTAGGTACTAATCCTCCACCAAAATACATTGTAATAATAAATAATATCATAATAACATTTCTACCTTTAAGCTCCTTCCTAGATAAAGGATAAGCTGCAAGTATAGTAATTATTACTCCAAAAATTGTTCCTAGTATCGTATAAATAAATGTATTTAAATATCCTGTCCATATCCTGCTATCTTGAAAAATACTTTTGTATCCTTCAAAAGATATTCTTACTGGTAAAAATAAAACCTCTCCATTATTGACCGCCATTGGATCACTAAATGATGCTATAAGGATAAAGTAAAGAGGATAGAATACAATTAATCCTAAAAAAGCTAATAACAGTGTACTCACTATATTAAAAATTTTATCTTGAAAATTATCTTTTATTTTATTTTTACTTCTTCTCATGCGCTTCTCCCCCCTATAAAATTCCTGTATTAGATAGTTTCTTACAAATATGATTAACACTTAATAGTAATATAACATTAATAACATTATTGAAAAGTCCTACAGCTGTAGAGAAACTATACTGGAAATTCTGTATCCCCATCTTATAAACATAAGTCGCTATAATTTCACTACTTCCTAGATTAAGTGGGTTTTGTAATAAAAATACTTTTTCAAATCCAACTCCCATTAAACTACCGCAGCTTAAAATTAGCATCATTGTTGCTGTCGGTAAAATAGTTGGTATATCAATATATCTCATCTTTTGCAACTTATTTGCTCCGTCAATTGTCGCAGCTTCATAAAGCTCTGTATTAACTCCCGCCAGTGCTGCAATATATATAATAGATCCCCATCCTATACCTTGCCATATACCAGACCATACATAAAGAGACTTAAATAAACTTTCCTCTCCTAAAAAATTAATACGCTGCATTCCCAAGGCCTCTATTAAGTGGTTAACAATTCCTGTACTTTGGGATAAGAAAATCCCCATCATACCTACTAATACAACAATTGAAATAAAATGAGCAGAATATGTAACCGTCTGTACGACTTTTTTAAACTTATCTGATATCGCATAATTAAGTAGTAATGCCAATATAATAGGTAGCGGAAACCCTACTACAAGTTGATAAATACTGATACCTAAGGTATTCCCTAGCAGTTGCCAGAACTGAGGTATATTAAAGAACCTCACAAAATGTTCAAGGCCAACCCATTCACTTCCCCATATACCTAACGTTGGATTAAAATCTTTAAAAGCAATCTGTATTCCATACATAGGTATGTAGTTAAACATTATAAGATAGATTATTGCTGGTAATAACATGATATAAAGAATCCAATAATGCTTCATATACGCTATCATACTTTTACTTATATTCTTCTTTTTCCCCTGTTGCAATAGTATCTCATTTTCTTCAATCACTTCATTCATTGCTTTTTTCTTAACTAAATTCATTCTAATTCTCCCTTCTTATTTTCCCTTCTATCCCTATTAGTTCGATATACTTATCTTATTTTTTTTAATAGGCTTCCTCAATAGTTATTTTATACAAACGCCTATGTATTTTTTCATTTGAAAAATGCCCTTTTCTTTATTTAAAATTACCTATCATATAAAGAAGGCCTCTATTCTAAGATGTATATTTCTTAGGATAGAGGTCTTCTTTCACACTTCTTTTTTGGTTATTATTGAATATTTTTCTCTATACTGACTTGGAGAAACCCCTACAATTTTTGCAAACTTCTTACTACAGGTAGAATTATCTCTATATCCTACCTGTTCAATAATTACCTTTATAGGAAGATCTGTTGTAATTAGTAATTCCTTTAATTTAGCCATTCTTAATTCTGTTATATACTGAATAGGTGTTTCTTCAAAAGATTTTTTAAATTTTTGTGTATAGGCATTGGGAGCATACCCAAACATTTCACATACTTGTCCAACTGAAAACTCCATCTCCATATAATTTTCTTCTATGAACTCCCTTGACTTATAAATTTTATCTTCTTGCTCTTGATTTACCGTTTCACCTTTTCTCTCTTTTCGTATCACTTGAAAACCATTTATAATTTCATCATACTTAATCTTATTAGATTCTAAATCTTTATTCTTATTACGTAAATAAGCTATGCTACTTCTTATATTTAAATACTCATCGGTATTCTTTAATACTTGATTTGACATTTCATCTTCTCCTGAATAGGCTTGAAGCAACTTAACAGGTCTATAATTGTATTCTGCTAGCAATAACGATAAAATTAGTCCGATAATAATTACACCTATTAAAATATAGATAATTACCTTATTTAAATAAGTTATCCCTATTAGTATTTGATCTAACTCTAAAATCATATACACCTCAATATTACCTATATCCAAATTGAATTTTGTGCCAAAATATTCTTTCCCCTTATCTTTTATAATATTATAAGATTCATACTCATCTATTTTAGCTACTAATTCTGTAGGAATTTGTTCCTCTTTCATATTAATTATTTCATGTCCTGTTTCCTTATCTCTTATAATCATAGCTAAATTATAATTAAAGAAATTCTCCTCTATTTGTTCTATAATTTCTTTTGAATCTAAAAAAGCCAAGACTATATTATTTTCTGATCTCTTAACATTAGGATAAAGTGTAGACATTAAATAATACTCTTTTTGCTTTATATTTTTATGGTTTCCCTTATAAAGTTCTAATCTATCTATATCATCTAAAAACTCTATCAAATTATTTCTTCCATTAATTTTTAACTCTTTGATTATGTGCTCATCTCGTGAATTAAATGCTATATCTGAGTTTATAAAGGTATCTATTCCTTTATAATAATAAACTGTATCTTTAATATAAGGATTAATTACACAATAAGAATGAATTTGTTTAATGGCTTGCATCAAATTATTTACATTATAAGTATACCTTACTCTATTAATACTATCATCATTAGTTATCTCGTATATAGTTTGATTAATTTGCTCAAATATCTCCTCTGTTCTTCTAGCTACATTTTGTGTTATTTTAAATGTATTTTCTAATTGGGATTTTTTATATTCATTAATAAATACTTTATCAATATAAATTCTCATAATAGCTACAGGAATCAAAAAAATTATTATATAGGATAAAATAATCTTTTGGTAGATTTTACTTCTTCTCATTTTATTTTCTCCTTACAAAATTTATTAAACAAAATATTCTTACTTTATCTAATAATATCAAAAAAAAATACTTTGTACAATGAATTATATTACATTTGTACAAAGTATTTTTTTTATTCAAACAAATTATTTTTTTCCACGAATTCTATAACATCTTTTAATATAAATCTTTCACTTCCTAATTCTTCAAATTTATTATTTTTACTAATTTCATTTCCTGTAAATACTAGATTTACTACGCTCCTAGCAAAAATCAATCTTTCATCAAAGCAATTAAATCTATTATCTTCAATACATATCTTTTTATGATATCGACTATCTCCTACAACTTTTTTTACCACAGGTGTGATCTGTATAGGTGCTTGCCCCCAGCCCATTACATAAGCACAATTATCAAATATATTATTTCTTATAATTATTTCATTAGTCCCCCCTGATTCAAACCAATAATTGGCATCTCCTTCAATTAAAATACCTGCTCCTGGAGTTGATATATAGTTGTTTTCTACAATAACTTTTCCTGCACTAGTTAATAGACAACCTCTAGCTCTATTATTTCTCATAATGCAATTTTTAATCGTTACATCTGGAATATATTCTTTATTCTCTACTGCATATCCAACTTGAATACTATCACAAATTTCTTCTAATTCTATTAAAATATACTCTTTATTCATTACTCTAATACTTTTAATAGTATTTTCATTAATAACTTCCATAGTCTCATTATCTATTAAATTAATTCTTTCACCCTTCTTTCCTATCCTTACCCCTTTCTGTTGCTCATGTACAAGTTTTACAATAATCTCTGTCGGACTAATGACTTGATTGACTTGAGAATAAATACCATGTATGTTAACAGGATCATCTAATTGATTTTCAAACAAACAGTTTTGTATCATAATCTTACCATAACAATACACAAAATGGGTTGCATCAGCATTAGCTGTGAAAATTCTTTCGTTTTCTAGATTAATCTTTACAGAAAACTTATCTAATGTAATATCTTTTGTATGCTGTGCAATAAATGCCATCCCACTTGAATGGTGTACTGTAATATTCTTTAAACAAATCGTTTCACTATCTTTCACATAGAATCCCGGGTGACTTCTTGGATGATGCCTTAAAATCAGTTTATTTTTCACTGTATGATTAAGTTCAAAAGTACTTTCCCCTACCAATTGAATCTTGACAACACCTTCTTGTAACTCTTCAAATTCTGCTGATAATCCATATCTATCTAAGTTAAAAAATACATCTTTTGTATTGTAAGCTGGCCTCTTATCTTGATAATCCATTTCTAAAAAATGTGTTAATTCTTTTTTAAAGTTTTCTCCTATAAAATAAATTCTTTTGTGATTAATTTCATAGGGATATTTATTTTTATCAATAGCAATAATCATTGACTTCTTATTTACTTCCAAAATTTCGCCTTCTGAATAGATTGGTCTTTCATAGTCTATTGTTATTCCCTTAACAGTAATATTCTTACTACTTTCTATGTAAAATGGAATAATATCAGTATGGAATTTAAAATTTGTCTCGTTACCTTTAATTGTAAGATTATTTACCTCTTCTAATATAAATGCAATTCTTTTAAGTCCATCCTCATCATGATTTGAAATATATAGTACTCTTTCAGGTGCATACTCAGGATAAAAATGATATTCTCCTGCCTCAAACTCAATTTCACCAACCTCCTCTAGTTTAGCTACCTTTAATAATTCATTGAGTTTTAGCATCTGATCTTCTTTTGTATTGGGATATATTCCCCATTCAACTGCTTTTAATCTCTTCATCTTAACTCCCTCTCATATCTACTTGTTAGTTTTAAGGTTATTTTTTTTCTTCTACACTTATATACTTATAGTTTTTACTTCTTGCAACTCTGCCGATTCTTGTGCTTTTAAACACATTAATGCACTCATTATGCCAGATTTTAAGGGGGTTTTTGATGGTGCTCCATTTGCCATAACATCTATAAAATTCATAGCTAATGCTTTATCTCCTCCAAAATGATTCATTTGTCCTGTATCAAAAGTATGAGTCTCTATTTTAGGAATATTATGATGATAAATTTTAAGAGTATTAGTATACCAATCAAACTCTAGGGTTCCTTTATAACCAATAATCGTAGCTCCCCTTTTACCTGCAGCCTTTCTAGTAATAAAATTTTGTGTATAAACACTATGCATACCTGTATCATAATGAGTAATAATCGTTCCTGAATCTTGATTGCCAGTGTCTACCGCAAAACAGCATCTTGCATCTTCTTCCGGCCACTCATACTTTCTATGTTTTAAGATATAAGGACTCTGTTCACAAGTATATATTTCATTACACTCTGCACATCTCAACCCAGCCGGTTTATTACCTTTGTAAATTTGCTTAGATGCTGTAGCATAAATACTTATAGGTACTTTATCTTCTAATAAATAATTGATGTAATCTAAATCGTGTGTAGCCTTTTGTAAAAACAATCCCCCCGTTAAGGCTTCATCCCTATACCAACTCTGATAGTATACATTTCCATATGGTACATTATTTACCGCTTGTACCTGTTCAATACTCCCTATGCTTCCACTCATAATAAGTTCTTTTGCAAGATTTATCATAGGACTTACTCTTAGAGGAAAAGAAATAACCCCCTGACTTTTATAATTTTTTGCAGCTTCACTTAATCTTTTAAGTTGAACTTCATTGATAGCTACAGGTTTTTCTAGAAATAGTGGTAGCTGTTTAGCCATTACTTTTATAGCTAAATCCGTATGTGTGCTACATCTCGTCCCTATAATAACACCCTTTAATTCTTCACATTCTAGCATCTCATCTTCATTTTCATAAAAGGTAATATCAGCAGTACTGAACTTCTGTTTTATATGCTCCTTAAAATTTTCTAATTCTTTTTTTACTCTAGGAATATCTTTATCTACAATCGCTGTAACTTTTATATCTCGCTCACATTCCAATAGGCTTTTCAACATAACCCTCGCTCTTAATCCACATCCTATAATACCTATTTTCATATACCTCACCCCTAATTCTGATTTCTATTGCTTTATACTAATCTGTCTGGATTCTTAGTTCAATAGTTAAAATTCAAAAGAGATAGGTATTTTTTTTTAAAAATACCTATCTCTTTTGAATTTTAACTTATTTACTCAACTTTTCCAGCTTAAATCTTTAAACAAGTCCTTGATAAATATAGCCTGTGAATTAATCCATTAGCTAAGTTGACTTTTAATCAAGCCTTCCTCTAATGTGTTTTTATTATTCAGGTGTTCAACAAATAAAGCCATTAGGCTTTGTAAGGCTGTTGTTAAATCCATGTCTTGGATATCATCATAATACATTAAAAAAAGCTCGCCAAATGTATTCATATCATTTTCTTGCCTTTTGATCCCTTCTAATAAAATGTATCTACAATAAACAAGTGTCGTATGGCTGATTATCACATCATAACTTCTACCTTGAAATTCAGTACCCATTTTCATAAATGATTTAATCGATTTAAAGAAGACCTCGATGCTCCAACGATTGCCATAAATTCTAATAACTTCTTGTGGAGATAACGATAAATCTGTGCTGAGAATCACTAACCATTCACGTTTGTTATTTCTATTCTTTACAAACACAAGTTTTACAGAAATATTTCCTTTGATACGAACAATAACCTCACCAAGGATACCTCCTGTAGCATTCTTTTGTAAAAGTATTCTCAATTCTTTAAGG
>JAVXGR010000051.1:0-9127 GCA_036657335.1 Clostridium sp.
CAAGATTTATAGATTTTTATAGATTTTTGGCAACGGTAAACAATATGGCTAGAATATTTGGTACAGATGGAGTTAGAGGGATAGCAAATACAGAATTAACATCACAGCTTGCATATAATTTAGGGAGAGCAGGTGCATTTGTCTTAACAGAAGGTACTCATAAACCTAAGGTGGTTGTGGGATTAGATACTAGAATATCAGGAGACATGTTAGAATCTGCTTTGGTGGCAGGTTTATTGTCAGTTGGAGCTGAGGCTATTTGTGTTGGCATCGTGCCTACACCAGCTGTTTCCCATTTAACTAGAAAATATGGAGCAGATGCTGGAATTGTTATTTCTGCATCGCATAATCCTGTTGAGTATAATGGAATAAAGTTCTTTAACAAGGATGGATTTAAGTTAAAGGATGAGTTAGAAGATAGAATACAAGCTATAATAGAAGGTGGTTTTAAAGACGTGCCTTCACCGGTGGGTGAAAATTTAGGGAGAAAAACTATAATAACTACAGCAATTGAAGAGTATGTTGAATTTGCAAAGTCAACTTTAGATGGGAATTTAAGTGGGCTTAAAATAGCCTTGGACTGTGCTAATGGAGCAGCGTACAAAAGTTCTGTTAAAGCTATAAAAGAGCTTGGAGCAGAGGTTTTAGTTATTAATAATACACCAAACGGAATAAACATAAATAAAAATTGTGGGTCAACACATCCTAAAGACTTACAAAGCTTTGTAGTTGAAAATAACTGCGATTTAGGTCTTGCCTTTGATGGAGATGCAGACAGATGTTTGGCAGTTGATGAAAATGGGAATTTAGTTAGTGGAGATTTCATGATAGCAATTTGCTGTAAAAGTCTAAAGGAAAAGGGAAGATTAAAAAAAGATACGGTTGTAGTTACTGTTATGAGTAATATGGGATTTGATATAGCTATGAAAAAAGAGAATATAAAAACCTTGAAAACTAAGGTTGGAGATAGATACGTTCTTGAAGAAATGGAAAGAGGAAATTATAGTATAGGGGGAGAACAGTCTGGTCATATTATTTTCTTGGATTTTAATACTACAGGAGATGGACTTGTATCTGGACTTCAATTAGCTTCAGTTATTAAAGAGAAGGGTAAGAAATTATCAGAGCTTGCATTAATTATGAAAGAACTTCCACAGGTTTTAGTAAATGCAACGGTTCCAAATAATATGAAAGACATACATGAAAAAGATGAGGAAATAATTCAAGATATAAAAGACATGGAAGAAAAAATGGCTGGAAGAGGAAGAGTATTGATTAGACCTTCAGGTACAGAACCATTAGTTAGAGTAATGCTAGAGGGTGAAAATCAAGTTGAAATAGATGGCATGGCTCATGCATTAGCTAAAAAAATAGAAGAGAAAGCAAAAGTTTAAAGAGAAACATGGAAAATTAGTAGAGCTAAGAGCTGCTTTTATTTAGGCGGTAGAGATTTATAGAAAAATTAAACAGAATACACTTTTTTATAAGACAGTTCCATTGATAATATTAACAATAATATTAAAGATTTACACGGAGATTCTATTAAAGTAATTGACTAAAATCTTTAATATGAATATAATAATATGGAGTTGTCTTATTATCAAATCTAGATTTATTCAAAATTATTTAGTCGTTCAATAGTTTTTATGGATAGCGCCAGAGGTTAAATAATTTTAACCTGACGAGGATGGGGAGTATCGAAAGTTCGGCGGATGCCTCACCCTATGACACTAGGGATAACAGTTAGCAAAACTAGAAAGCAATTTCTAGGACAACACTAACTAGGTGTTAACTATTGACACATAATGGGACAAAAATATATTAATAAGGAGTCCTAAGTTAGAACATAAAACTTAGGCATGGAGGTAAGGGGAATATGTGTGGAATAGTTGGATATTACGGTAAAAGAGAAGTTACACCTTTATTAATAAGCGGATTAAGTAAGCTTGAATACAGGGGATATGATTCAGCAGGTGTTGCTATATTATCTGATGATGGGAATTTAACAGTAACTAAGTGCAAAGGTAGATTAGTGAATTTAGAAAATAGATTAAAGGAAGAACCATTATATGGTTATATTGGAATAGGACATACAAGATGGGCGACACATGGTCAACCATCAACTCTTAACTCTCATCCACATTCCAATGAAAAAGGAACTATCAGTATAGTTCACAATGGTATAATTGAGAATTATATATATTTAAGAGAGTGGTTAATTGGTGAAGGGTATAAGTTTAACTCTGAAACAGATACTGAAGTAATTCCACATTTAATAGATTATTACTATGATGGAGATTTATTGAATGCTTTAATGAATGCTACAGCAAAAATGGAAGGAAGCTACGCAATAGGTGTTGTTTCAACTTATGAGCCAGATAAGGTTGTAGCTGTTAGAAAAGATAGTCCATTAATAGTTGGATTAGGTAAAGATGAAAACTTTATAGCTTCAGATATACCAGCAGTTTTAAACGAAACTAGAGATATATATTTATTAAAGAACAACGAATTTGTTGTTATGGATGAAGATGGTGTTAGACTATATGATGCTGAGGGTAGAAGAATTGAAAAAGAAGTTTATCATGTAACTTGGGATGCTGATGCTGCTGAAAAAGGCGGATATGAGCACTTTATGATGAAGGAAATTCATGAGCAACCAAAGGTTATGAAGGATACAATGACTTCGAGAATAGTACTTGGTCAGCCAATAAACTTAGATAGTATAACTATTACAAAGGAACAAATAGAGAAATTAAGTAAAATATATATAGTAGCATGTGGAACTGCGTATCATGCAGGTATTGTAGGAAAATATGCCATAGAGAAATTAGCAAGAATTTCTGTTGAGGTTGATATAGCTTCAGAGTTTAAGCACAGAGATCCAATAATTGATAAAAATACATTAATGATAGTTGTAAGTCAATCAGGTGAAACGGCGGATACATTGTCAGCAATGAGACTTGCTAGGTCTAAGGGTGCTAGAATTATAGCAGTTACAAATGTTGTTGGAAGTACAGTTTCAAGAGAAGCAGATGACATTCTATATACTTGGGCAGGACCAGAAATAGCAGTTGCTTCAACTAAAGCTTATGTAACTCAATTAATAGCAATGTATACTATAGGGTTATATTTTGCACAAAACAAGGGTACCTTAACAAATGAGCAGTTAGAAGCTTATAAAAAAGATATGTTAGGCTTACCAGAAAAAGCTGAAGAAGTATTAAAGAATAAAGAAGTTATTCAAAAATTTGCTGCAACAACATATATGCAGAAAGATATGTACTTCTTAGGAAGAGGACTTGATTATGCAGTAGCAATGGAAGGTTCTTTAAAATTAAAAGAGATTTCTTATATTCATTCAGATGCATATGCTGGTGGAGAATTAAAACATGGACCAATAGCTTTAATGGAAGAAGGTACAGTAGTTATTACAATAGCAACTCAAGAAGAGTTATTTGATAAAATGGTAAGTAACATTAAAGAAGTAACAGCTAGGGGCGCTAAGGTATTTGCTTTTGCTCCAGAGGGTCATGTAGAGATAGAGGAAGCAGTTGATGCAGTAACTTATATACCTAAAGTTAATGAGTTATTCTCACCAGTTATTTCTATAATTCCACTACAGTTATTCTCTTACTATGTATCAGTTCAAAAGGGCTGTGACGTAGATAAGCCAAGAAACTTAGCAAAATCGGTAACGGTTGAATAATTAAAATAAGAGTCTATGTTAGATAATCTAATATAGACTCTTTCTTTAATTATTGAAAAAGATTTATAATATCATCTTCAGATAGACTTAATAGACCTTCACTAGTAGATAATTCATCCCCTAGAAGTTTAGAAATAAGTTCTCGTTTTTCATCTTGTAGAGAAACTATTTTTTCTTCTATAGTATCTTTAGCTATTAGTTTTATTACCTCAACAACATGTTTTTGACCAATTCTGTGAGATCTATCCGTTGCTTGATCTTCAACAGCGGGGTTCCACCAAGGGTCAAAGTGTATAACAATATCAGCAGAGGTTAAATTAAGACCAGTGCCACCAGCTTTTAGACTTATTAGAAATACTGGAGTATCATCATTATTAAAATCATTTACTAGATTCATTCGCTTTTCAGAAGGAACAGAACCATCTAAATAGTTATAATTAATATTTTCAGTATTTAATCGTAGCTTAATATTGCTTAAAACAGAGGTGAATTGGGAGAATACAAGTATCTTATGTCCTTCATCTATGCTGCGATGCAATAGTTCGATTAAAGCCTCAATCTTGCCACTAGTACCTATATAATTTTCTAAAACAACTGAGGGATCTAGGCATAGTTGTCTAAGTTTTGTTATATATGCAAGTATTTCAATTTTACCCTTATTAAATTCATCATTATGAAGCTTTTTTTCTATAAAATCCATTACCTGTTTTGCATATATGGCATAAATTTTTTGCTGTGCTATAGGTAATTCTATTTCTAATCTCTTTTCAATTTTACTAGGCAGCTCTCGTGCCACATCTTTTTTAAATCTTCTAAGTATAAATGGATGTATAAGCTTACTTAATTCACCGATAATTTCTTCTCCTTCCTTAAGTTTTCTATTATAACGTACATTGAATTTTTTTTGGTTATATAAATATCCAGGCATAATAAAGTCAAAGATAGACCATAACTCTAATAATGAATTCTCTATAGGTGTTCCTGTTAATGCAAATCTACATTTACTTCTTAAGGATTTTACTGATATTGCATTTTGAGAGTTAGGATTTTTAATATTTTGTGCTTCGTCTAAAATTATGTAGTCAAATTCAATTTCCTTATATTTTTCCATATCATTTTTAGCTAAATTATATGTGGTGATAAGCAGGTCATATTTTTTATAATTATCAATGATATCATATCTAAGGACCTTTTCAGAATTAACTATTCCAATTTTTAGAGTTGGTGCAAATTTTTCAACCTCTCGTCTCCAATTATAAACCAGAGAAGTAGGAGCTATTATGAGGCTATGTGAGTTCTTATTAGATAGAAGAAAGGCTATGGTTTGTATTGTTTTGCCAAGTCCCATTTCATCTCCTAAGATTCCACCAAAACCAAAATGATCTAAGGTCTTAAACCAATTAAAGCCTACTTCTTGGTAAGGTCTTAAAGTAGCATTTAAATCTTCGGGTATATTATATTTTAAGTTATTAATAGATTTAAATTTAGTTTTAACTTCCCTAAGTTCCTCTTTACCCTTAATATATCTAATTTCATGTTCATCCATAAAGTCATCAAAATACAGTGCTTTATTTTGGGGAAAAGAAATAATGTTATCAATTATAGTATTATCATCATTTAAGGTATCTAAGAGTTTTAAGAAATTCGTAACTTCTATTTCTTCCAGATCTAAAAACTCTCCACTTTTAAGCTTATAATATTTTAGGTTATCTCTAAAAGCTCGTAGTATATTAGTGGTTTCGGAAGCGTCTATATTGTCTAGTTTAAATTTAAGCTCAAAATACTTATATTTACCAGCAGAAACATGACCCATAATTCCACTAGAGGTAAGTTTTTTTATGCAAGTAAAGTTTTCAGAGTAGAATACTTCACCTAATTCTTGGAGGTTACAGATTTCATTTTTAAAGAAATTATATATATAATCTTCACCACGAGTAAGATAAAATTTATTATTTAATTCAGTAAAACCTAATGATACAAGGTGAGATTTAATATTATTTTCAGAATTAAAATCTCTATATATAATCTTATCTGTATAGTTATCAAAAATATTAAATTCATATTGATTATATTTAACCTTTAAAGTTAATGAAAAATCACCATTTTCTTTATTAAAATAAAAACTAAAGTTAGGTGAAGTTGTAACTATTTTTTCTCTAATGTTTTTAGAGAGAATTAAGTTAGGAGTTATAGAATTAAGTTGGGGTATTAAATCTCTTAAAATTTTATCTTCGTCTTTTTTAGGTAGCAATATAGAGTCAGTTCCATTAAAGACTTTATAATATGGCTTTGCTTTTAATATATAATCCTTAGAGGGAATATATATTGTTGTTCCTAAAATTAATACATCCATTCTTCCATTTAAACTTTCAGGAAGTGGTGAGTTTAATCTAAGCTCATAATTATAGGGCAAAAGCTTAAGAGCAAAATCTGTAGGAGGATCAGCTATTAGAATATCACAATCAACGGGTCTATAATAAAAGCCTTCATTTAGATAAACTCTATGATCTTTTATTCTAACTAAAAAATCTTTAATTAAATGAGTTGGGGGATATATGTATTTACCATGAATAAATTCTTCGTGGTTCCTACTAGAAGAATAGTTTAAGTCTAAGGCTTTTAAATCTTCAATGAAGTCAATTAGGGTACTATCCTTAGCATTAAAACTATGGTTATTTATATCAAAGGTAAAATCTTTACCATATTTTATAGGGAATTTATTATGAAAATAGGTTAAAAACTGATTTATATCTTTTAATACATATAGTTTAGCAGAACTATGAGATTTTAGCCCTATTCTAAATTCAGCTGAAAGAGCGTTTTTATATTCTACCTTATTTAAATAAACTTCAAGCTTAAGCTCCTTTTTATCTTTAAAGTCAGATAGTAGTATATCTAAAATATTATTTTCAGAAGAGTTAAGTAGCTCTTTAGGATTAAGGTTAATACTAGATAAAGCAAGAGAACTTAAGGGTAAATCAGAAGTATCATTAAATTCGTAGGTCCTCAAAAAGTAATAAAAAATTGCCATAAGATGTTTGCAGCAATAACTTTTCTTTTTAATATTATTTTTATCGAAATCTGTACAAGTGCAATAACATTTAAGTATAGTTTTAGAAATTAAATCTATTTCAATTTGTGATTTATATTCATTAAAATTAGCTTCAGATAATACGTAACCAATAATATTAAGTGACTGATTTTCCGTATCAGTAGTTATATTTGTTATAAGGTCATTATCTAGAATTCTTCTTCCTTTAATGCCGTTATTTCCAGTTGTGTTATTATTAAATATTTCAACGATTAATTCCTTATTCATATAATCTCCTTAAAAATTTTATATTAAATAATATTATAACATAAACATAGAAAGTTAAAATATTTTCATAGATGTTAAAATCATAAAACAACTGTATTATAGATGTTCTGAAAAATAAGACGTAGAAACTTAATTAAAAGATATAAAGTAAATATTACTTGTAGTATAATTGAGAAAATATATAATTTTATGGGGTGATATAATGTGTAGAGATTTAAATAAAGAAGCAAAGATTTTTGTTTACGGAACACTTATGGAAGGATTTTACAATTACAATAAATATTTGAGAAAAAAAACTAAAACTATAGAAAAGGCATATACTAGTGGAAAATTATATCAACAGTTTCTTGAGAGTTATCCATCTCTTTTAAAGGGTGAGGATAAGATATTCGGAGAACTTATTGCTCTTAATAATTTTTCACAGGACATAAAAGTTATTGATAAATTAGAGGGATTCTTAGGAGAAGGAAATATTAAAAACACATATAATAGAGAAATTATAGTTGCAACCTTAGAAGATGGAACTGAGGAGGAGGCTTATATATATTTCTTTAATTGTAAGGATGAAAATGAATTTATGGATAGTACTATGTACATAGCTCATGGAAACTGGAGAATATATGTGGATGAAACTAGATAAATAATAAATAAAAGAGTGCTATTTTTATTTTTTAAAATAGCACTCTTTTATTTATTATATTTTAAAGTCCACCACTTTTTTTAGTACTGTTAGTAGTGCTATTAGTACCTTTATTAGTAGTACTGTCAGTACCATCAGTACTGTCAGTTTTAGGTTTTTCTTTAAATAAGTCTGTCTTATTATCCAAATTTAATGGATTACCTTCAGGTATAATATCATTATATATAAAATCACGGATTTGTTTTTGAGTTATTTGCTTATCAAATCCTATGCAAGAACCTATGTTTAAGTTTAATTCTTGTGACTGCGGAAGAGTTGGAAAACGTTGTTGAACTAACTCTGATGTTGTTCCAGATAAAAATGAAGAAGTAGCTAGCTTTAAAATTTCAGCACTTCCCATACTGGTTTGTACATAGGGAGCTAATTTAGAAACAATACCTGGAAATTTAGTTACACCAGCATCTAGTATCTTATTTGCAAGGATAGCTAAAATGGTTCGGTTTCTATCTGTTCTTGCAAAGTCACCACTACTTGTATAACGTATTCTTGTGTATGCTACGGCTTTGTTTCCGTCAAGTAATTGCTTGCCAGCACGTGTAAGAGGTTTGTAACTTACACCTCTAAAGCCAGCTTGTTCCATACCATAATCATTTAAATGTGGTAGTTCTTCAGCTGTTACCTCTACTTCAACACCACCAAGTTCATTTACAAGGTCTTCCATGGATTCAAAGTTAACTGTTGCATAATCCTTTATATTTAAACCAAATGTTTGATTTATTGTTTTTATTGCAAGTTCAGGTCCACCATAGGCATATGCTTCAGTAAGTTTGATGGATCCGAAGCCATCGGCTTGGACGTGACTATCTCTCATTAATGAAGACATCTTAATCTTTTTATGTAGGTTATCTATTGTAAGTACTATCATTGCATCAGAACGATAAGTAGTTTCTCCAGGTCTTTTATCAGCACCAAATAAAGCTATATTTATGATGTCTTTATTTTCTTCCTCAGGGGGTAACTCTTTTATACCTAAGTCAACGTTATTTTTAGAAATTGGATTTGTTTTAATTTGTCCAACTAGACTGTATGCCCATATAGCAACTCCCAGTATAGCCACTAAAGTAACAGAAAGAACTGCTATCAAAACTTTTTTTCGAGTTCTTTTTTTGCTATTTTTAGAATTTTTACGACTCATATCTTCACTTCCTTATTTTTACTGTGATATAATTGAAAACAATCTATATTATAGTTTATTTTTGATGATTATGAAAGAGAAATAAAAAAAAATATGGTTTATTACTACTATTATATACTAAAAATTTTAAAAGTAAAATTACATATATGTTACAAAACATTAAACCCCTTATAATATTAATACTATAAGGGGGTGACAACAGTTAAAGAATATCTATAAATATCTATAAAAATGTATTGACTTTTTATAGATATAGTTATATAATCT
>JAVXGR010000052.1:0-8533 GCA_036657335.1 Clostridium sp.
TAGCAAAATCGGACACATTGAACAGGGAATTAAACAAGATTTATAGATTTTTATAGATTTTTGGCAACGGGATACAATGGGAAAAATAATAGAAGTAACACATCCATTGATATTACATAAGCTAGCTTTTATTAGAGACAAAAGAACCGGTTCCAAAGACTTTAGGGATTTAGTAGAAGAAGTTGCAATGTTGATGGCATATGAAGTGACTAGAGATTTACAAACAGAAGAGGTTGAGGTAGAAACACCTATATGTAAAACTAAATGTCAAATGATCGCAGGTAAAAAACTTGCAATAGTACCTATTTTGAGAGCAGGACTAGGGATGGTAGATGGCATGCTGAAACTTATACCAGCTGCTAAGGTTGGACATATTGGAATGTATAGAGATGAAGAAACATTACAGCCTGTTGAATACTTCTGTAAATTACCACAGGATATTAGCGAAAGATATATCATAGTAACGGACCCTATGTTAGCAACTGGGGGATCAGCTATAGATGCAATAAATGCCTTAAAGACAAGAGGTGGTAATAACATCAGGCTAATGTGCTTAATATCTTCACCGGAAGGTATTAAGGCTGTTAAAAACGCTCACCCAGATGTTGATATTTATGTTGCTTCTATAGATGAACAGTTAAATGAACATGGCTATATTGTACCAGGTTTAGGAGATGCTGGAGATAGATTATTTGGCACTAAATAATTCAAGAACACAAGAAAAACCCTATCTTATTTCATAGGGTTTTTCTTGCGTTTTTTGGCAGGGGTTGTTGTAGAAGTAGGTTTATTTTTAGTGATGACTGTTTTAGCAAGTGATTTATCTTTAAAAGATTTATTGTGCTCATGAGACTTCACTTTAGAAGAATTATTTTCAAGAGGAGATTCTTCAATAGTCTTTGATGAGGATTTAACCATTAAATTAATATCTAACATTTCCTTTTTCGTTAGATATCTCCATTTTCCTACTGCGATACCTTCTAAATTTACATTCATAATCCTAACACGTTTAAGTTGAATAACATTATACCCCAGGTATTCGCACATTCTTCTAATTTGTCTATTGAGACCTTGAGTTAGTATTATTCTAAACTGAAAAGTACTTTCTTTAGTTATAAAGCATTTTTTTGTTATTGTATCTAGTATGGGAACACCATTACCCATAGCTTTGATGAATTTAGCAGTAATAGCCCTATCTACAGTAACTACATATTCCTTTTCATGGTTATTGCCAGCTCTTAAAATTTTATTTACTATATCCCCATCACTGGTTAAGAAAATTAAGCCTTCAGATGGTTTATCTAACCGTCCAATGGGAAAAATTCTCTTGGGAAAATTTATGTAGTCTATAATATTTCCTTTAACTTTATGTTCTGTTGTACAAGTAATACCAAGTGGTTTATTAAATGCAAGATACACAAAATCTTCTGTGGGTTTTAAGGGTTTATTATTAATAGTTACATTGTCACCATCTAATATATCTATACCAACAGTAGCTATGTTTCCATTAACTTTTACCCTTCCTTTTTCTATAAGTTTATCCGCTTCGCGTCTAGAGCAAATTCCTTTTTCACTAATAAATTTATTTAATCTCATAGGTAACATATCCTTTCTTTGTTGTAAACAAATAATATTATAATATATATTAACTTAATTATGTATAAAAAGTACAAAAGAAATAAATAATAAAATAAAACTTTATAAATATTGAAATTAAATAATCAATAATGAGCTTATGAAAGAAGAATAAAAATATATTGCAGAACTATAGATATGTTTATTATACTTCAATTTAATCAATGGGTAAAAGATTAATAATGTTATAAAGACTGTAGAAAAATCAATGGGTAAGGTAGTATTTAAGCTTATAAAATGTATTTTAATATTATAAAAAGCAATAAAACATAACCTATAACAATCTATATATTTCATGAAAAATTAATAAAAACTTAGTAAAAAATTAATAAAAACTTAGGTGAATAATTTGAAAGGTTAAAAACTGCACTTTTTAAGTGTGAAAAAACCTAGAAAATCAATTAAAATAAAAAATATATATATAAATATGATTAATATATTAAAATAAAATTCAATAATCAGAAAATTCAAAATATATCAGTAAAGAGAAATATTTCCCGCAATAAATGAATAAAGTTTTTATCTTGTTGAAATTAAGCCATTTGTAAATTAAGAAATTAAATATTAAATCTAAAAAAAATGGACAAGTAGCTAAAAAAAAATAAAGATAAATTTTTTTTTTCAGATAAATGATATTTATAAAATATATTTATTCTAAAAGTAGTAATAGAAAGAAATAAAGAGAAAATGAGGTTATTAGAGATGTAAAGTGACTAAACAATGAATTACAAGCCAATATGTGTAAATTTAGATGAATATAGGGTTTTGTTTATAAAATTCACGGGACTATAATAAGTTATGTGATTTCAGTGTACTCCGGAGGAATAATAAGTGGATGATGAAGTAAGGTTCATGCTTAAAAGAGTAACAATATATAATTTAATTATTAGTTTAGTAATAGCTAATATTATTGGAACTTTTAATAGTAAATATGCTTTTGTATTTTTAGCAGGATGTTCAGTGGCAGTATTTAATTTTATTATTAATAGTATAAGTATTAATTTATCGCTATCGAAACCACAGGGGAATAGAGCATTTTTAATTATAGGAATTACTTTTAGGATTATCTTCGCAGTAACTATAGGTTTTAAAGTTATTATTAGTAATCCCTATAATATAATTCCTTATGTATTAGGATATGCTTCTCATGTACTCGGTATGGTAGCTTATGGATTAACTAATAAGTAGAAGAAGGTGTTGTAAATGGAAGATTTGGTTATTTGGAGTTTGAATTTCCTGGGCAGAGACCTCCATATCACACTAAGTATGTTGCTTCAAGTAATAGTGTCATTAGTAATTATATCTGTGGCATTTTATTTTACAAGGAATCTTAAAAAGATACCTAATAAGAAGCAATCCATGGTGGAATTATTTATTGTTGGATTGAACAACATTATAAAAGAAAACATGGGGGATACTTATTTTGGATTTGCGCCCTTTATAGGAACATTAGCTCTTTATTTAGGAACATTAAATTTAGTGGGGTTATTCGGGATATCTCCACCAACAACTGATTTTTCCGTTACATTTGGTTTGGGATTAATTAGTTTTATAGTTATTCAAGGATATACAATAAAAAAAATAGGTCTATTGCATTATTTCGGTGGATATGCAAAACCTATTGCTTTATTATTACCTATAAATATAATGGAAAGAATAGTTTTTCCTATTTCTTTAGCATTAAGACTTTTTGGTAATATGTTTGCAGCTACAATGATAATGGATTTATTATATGGAGCTTTAGCAAAGGTTAGTATTTTTGCTCAGTTTGGTGTACCTATAGCATTGCATGCATATTTCGATATATTCGATGGTACACTACAGATGGTAATCTTTGTAATGCTTACTATGATAAACATAAAGATTATATCAGAACATTAAAAAATATATGAAAACGATATTTTTTAGTTATGATAGTTTAAAAGTTAAAGAATATAAATTTTAAGGAGGAATTAATTATGGGTCAAGAATTCGTATTAGGAATGACAGCACTGGGAGCTGGTATAGCGGCATTAGCGTGCATAGGTGGGGGTCTTGGTACAGGAAATGCAACAGGTAAGGCCGTTGAAAGTATAGCAAGACAACCAGAGGCAAGTGGTAAGATAATGACAGCATTAATAGTAGGTGGAGCACTTTCAGAAGCAACAGCTATTTATGGATTGCTTGTATCAATTTTATTAATATTTGTTGGAGTAAAATAAGAAAACATTATAGGTTGAAGGGAGTTGTATATTAGTGGGTGAAATTACGGGAGCAAAGATTTTTTTTGCTATGTTGAACTTTGCCGTACTTTATTTAATATTAAGGCGTATACTATTTAAGCCTGTTAATAAGATTATAACTTCAAGAGAAGATGAAGTTAAAAATATGTATAATGATGCAGAAAAAAGAGTATTACAAGCAGATAAAAGAGAGAAGGAAAGTGAAGAAGCACGTCTTAATATTAAAAGAGAAGGTAATAAATTAATTGAGGGTTATAAAATAAAAGCCGAAGCTGTATATGATGAAATATTAGAAGAGGCTAAAATTGAAGCAACTAAGGTTAGGCAGAGGGCTAAATTAGATGCTAAAAGAGAAATGGAAAGAACAAAAGCAGATATAAAAGATCAAGTAGTTGACTTGGCAATGTTACTTACTAAAAAGGTTTTAGATCAAAATATAGAGCCATCAGTTTATACAGATATTATTGATGAATTTATTGCTGAGGTAGGTAATGAATAATGTACGAATATTTAGATAGAAGATACGCTTTAGCACTTTACAAGGTGGCGGATTCTAAGGGGAAAGTTGAGGAATATTTGAAGGATTTAAGAGAAATTGTTGCTTTAATAGAGTCTGATGAAGATTTTAGAACTGTAATAAAACATCCTAGGATAGGAAGTGGACAGAAAAAACAAATTTTCACTAAAATATTCAAATATAAGATTGATGATGAACTTTTATCATTTCTACTTATTCTTATTGATAAGGATAGGATGTTGTATTTAAAAGAAAAACTAAATCAGATGGAAAAAATATATTTAGAAAATAAGAATACACTAAGAGCTGAGATAATAACAGCCACCACACTGAATTATGGGGAAAAGAGAAATTTGATTCAAAAATTAAAAAATAAATACAACAAAGATATTATTTTAGAAGAAACCGTAGATAGAAAAGTCATAGGTGGTATTTGTATAAAAATAAACAATGATGTTATTGATGGAACTATTGAACATAAACTTAATGAGATGAAAAAAATTATACTTGATTAGAAAAGAGGTGACAAGTATGCACGTAAAACCTGAGGAAATAACTTCAATTATAAAGAGAGAAATAGAAAAATATCAATCAAAGATAGAAACTGTAGATTCGGGAACGATTATTCAAATAGGTGATGGGATTGCACGGGTTTATGGTCTAGATAATTGTATGGAAGGTGAACTTCTAGAGTTTCCTAATAATGTCTATGGGATGGCATTAAATCTTGAGCAAGATAATGTTGGGTGCGTTTTACTTGGATCAGAAGAGGGAATCAAGGAAGGGGATATAGTTAAAAGGTGCTTTAAACTTGTTGACGTACCAGTTGGAGAGAAACTTATAGGAAGGGTAGTTAATTCATTAGGCTATCCAATAGATGGTAAGGGTAAAATTAGAACTAAGGAAAGAAGAGCAATTGAGACACAGGCACCTGGTGTTATAGATAGACAATCTGTTAAAGAACCTCTTCAAACAGGAATTAAGGCAATAGATGCTATGGTTCCTATCGGAAAAGGACAAAGAGAGTTAATTATAGGGGATAGACAGATTGGTAAGACATCTATAGTTATTGATACAATTTTAAATCAAAAAGATAAGGATATTATATGCATTTATGTTGCAATAGGTCAAAAGCAATCTACTGTTGCTCAAATCGTAAATACACTTGGAGATATGGGTGCTATGGATTATACAATAGTTATATCATCAACAGCATCAGATTCAGCTCCATTACAATTTATTGCACCCTATGCTGGATGTAGTATGGGTGAGTATTTTATGTACAAGGGAAAAGATGTATTGATAATATATGATGATCTATCGAAGCATGCAGTTGCATATAGAACAATGTCATTATTACTTCGTAGACCACCAGGTAGAGAGGCGTATCCAGGAGATGTTTTCTATTTACACTCAAGATTGCTTGAGAGAGCTGCCAAGCTTTCAGATGAACTAGGAGCAGGATCTTTAACGGCACTTCCTATTATAGAAACACTTGCTGGAGATATTACAGCTTATATTCCTACAAATGTTATTTCAATAACTGATGGGCAGATATTTTTGGAGACCGAACTATTTCATTCAGGACAAAGACCTGCTATAAATGCAGGAATATCAGTTTCAAGGGTTGGAGGCAGTGCTCAAACCAAGGCAATGAAACAAGTTACTGGTACCCTAAGGTTAGAGCTTGCTCAATATAGAGAGTTAGCTGCTTTTGCACAATTTGGATCTGATTTAGATAAAGAGTCCGTGAGAAGATTAGAAAAAGGTAAGAGATTAATTGAGATATTAAAACAAGATCAATATAAACCTATGAGTACTGAAAACCAAGTTGTAATTCTTTATGTAGCTGTTAATAATTTCTTAGCAGATATAGAAGTTAAAGCTATTAGAGCTTTTGAAAGAAAGTTCCTTGAGTATATGAAAATATATCACAGAGAAGCTTTAAGAACTATAGCAAGTAAAAATAAACTAACAACTGAGTTAGAAGATGAAATTAAAGGTGCTGTAGAAGAATTTAAAATAATTTTTAACTCAGCACAGTAGATTCACCTTAAAACAACTACTTATAGGAGGTGAAAGTATGTCCTCAGTAGGATTTGGTATTATAAAAAAAAGAATTAAATCTGTTAATAATACAAAGAAAATAACTAACGCCATGAACTTAGTTGCTACTTCGAAGTATAGAAAAGTTAAAGCTAAACTTGAAGTTGTTAAAGAGTATCATGGATGCTTAGATACTACAATGAATAGAGTTATAAGTGGATATTCAGGAGAAAGTAAATATATTTTAGGTAATGGAAATCCAAATAAACTTTATATTATAATCACCTCGGATTTAGGTCTATGCGGTAGTTATAATTCCAATAACATAAATAAAGCAATGGAGTATATCTTAAAGGATAAGGTTACCTCTAAGGTAATAACAATGGGTCAAAAGGGAAAAGCTATGATTAAAAAATATAATGTTAATACTATAGCTGAATATGTTGAAATTCCAGATATACCAAGTTTAAGTGATGTTAATATAGTTATGAGAAAATGTCTTGAGTTATTTAATAACAATGAAGTTGGGGAAGTTTATATTTCTTATAGTGATTCAATTTCTATGATTAGAAGAAAATCAGAGGTAAAGAGAATATTACCATTTAACATAGAAGGAGATAAGGATAAGGAAGGTAGTTATTTAGAGTTTGAACCTGACGAAAATAGCATATTTGACAATGTTACTACTATGTATTTATCATCATTAATTTTAAGTTGTATTATGAGTTCAAAGACTTGTGAACAAAGTTATAGAATGGAAGCTATGGATTCGGCAACTAGAAATGCAGATGATATATTAGCTAAGTTGCATACTCAGTATAATAGAATAAGGCAAAGTGTTATTACTCAGGAAATATCGGAAATAGTAGGGGGAGCAGAGGCTCAAAGATAGTACTTATTTTAAAAGAAATATGGTGGAGGTTAAGGCGATTATGTCACAAAAAGTAGGTAAGGTTATACAAATAATAGGACCTGTTTTAGACATTAAGTTTGATGCTGGATTACCTAATATTTATAATGCTGTTGAAATTGAATTAGATGGTAGAATCATAACTGCAGAGGTAGAACAACACGTAGGAGACGAAATCGTAAGAGTTATTGCTGTTGAGCATGCAGAAGGATTAAGAAGAGGATTAATTGCTAGGGATACTGGAAAACCTATAAGTGTACCTGTTGGTAAAGAGGTGCTTGGTAGATTATTTAATGTTTTAGGAAAACCAATGGATAAATGTGGACCAGTTGATACTAAGGAGTTACATCCTATCCACAGAGCGGCACCAAGTTTTGCAGAACAGGCGGTGGAGCCTGAGATGTTCGAAACTGGAATAAAAGTTGTAGATCTTTTAGCACCTTATCCAAAGGGTGGGAAAATTGGGCTTTTTGGTGGAGCTGGTGTAGGTAAAACAGTTCTTATTCAAGAATTAATAAATAATATAGCCAAGCAATATGGCGGACTTTCTGTATTTACAGGAGTTGGTGAAAGAACAAGAGAAGGTAATGATCTTTATAATGAAATGAAGGAATCTGGAGTTATTAAAAATACTGCATTAGTATTTGGACAAATGAATGAACCACCTGGAGGGCGAATGAGAGTTGCACTTACAGGACTTACAATGGCAGAGTATTTTAGAGATCAAGGTCAAGATGTCTTATTATTTATAGATAATATATTTAGATTTACTCAAGCAGGTGCAGAGGTTTCGGCATTGTTAGGAAGAATACCTAGTGCAGTTGGATATCAACCTACATTGGCAACGGAGATGGGGGCTTTACAAGAAAGAATTACCTCTACAACCAGCGGCTCTATAACATCTGTTCAAGCAGTATATGTTCCTGCTGATGATCTTACAGATCCAGCACCAGCAACAACATTTACGCATTTAGATGCTACAACTGTTTTATCAAGAGACATAGTTGAACTTGGTATATATCCAGCAGTTGATCCATTGGATTCAACCTCTAGAATATTGGATCCAAGGATAGTTGGTGCGGAACATTATAAAGTTGCAACTAAAGTAAAACATGTTCTTGAAAGATATAAAGAGCTACAGGATATAATTGCTATATTAGGTGTAGATGAATTATCTGAAGAAGATAAGTTAGTGGTTAGCAG
>JAVXGR010000053.1:0-7290 GCA_036657335.1 Clostridium sp.
AGTATATACAAAACCAAGGTTAGGGCTTACATCCGCTACCTTAAAAGGATAGTGGTTTTACGCCCAGATTTATAAATCTTAAAAAATATATAAAATCATAAACTAAGAGATGTATATACGGAAATAAAGGTAAGTAAAAACAAAAGGAAATAATACAATAAGAAGAAAATAATATAAGGAAATGGTAAATAAATATGAATGAAGATATAAATCAAATTGTTTTAGATAAATTAACAAAGGTATGTGTATGCAAAGTTGTGACAAGGGCAAAAATTAAGGAAGCTATCTCAAATGGTGCAAGTACTATAGATGAGGTTGCTGATGTTACAGGTGCAACTAAGGGATGTTGTAAAGGTGCAAGATGCAAACATACAATTTTAACATTAATAAAAGATAATAAGTAAGGCTATATTTTAAATTAGACTTAGAAGAAATCCCCTATGGTATTTACCCTAGGGGATTTCTTCGCTACAAGCAAGCAATTAATTAATATTTTTTTGCAAAGGCATATAAGACTTATAAGTTTGGCTTTTTCGCAGTGTAAATAAGAAAATCACAGGTATATAAAGGATTCTAAAAACTTAGAAAATATCATAATATAAACTATTAATTACTTCATAAGATTCGTAGGATATTTTAAATTGGGTAAACCTTGCACATTGATTGTATTGATTAGGGAGATTATAGGTCTTTAGTTTAGAGGTAGTTTACAGGGGATTGAGTTAATGAGCAATAGGCCCTAGTAAAAATTACTGTGAAAATTACTGTAAAAGTTAAATTCATATGGTAATATAGACATGGGTGCACTTGGTGTAATATTCAAAAAATATATTCAATTAAATGAAATGTTAAATAAAAGGTTAAATAAGGGGGAAAAAATAATGGATTTTAAAAAAATGGAGTATAAAAGACCGAACATTGAATTAGCACAAGAAACTTTTCAGGGGTTTATAGGAAAAATTGAAAATGCAAATTCATTAGAGGAAGCAAGTGAAGCTTTGAAAGATATAAATACACTTAGAAATGAAATAGACTCTATGTGTGCTATAGTAACAATTAGAAACACTATAGATACAACTGATAAGTTTTATGAAGATGAGCAAGCTTATCTTGATGAAAAGTTACCTATCTATGAGGGGATAATTTCTAATTGTTATAAAGCTATGATTGGCTGCAAATATAAAGAAGGATTAAAAGTTATATTCAAGCCTCAACTTTTTAATATAGCAAATCTTGCTGTGAAAACTATTTCACCAGAAGTTATAGATGATATGCAAGTTCAAAACAAACTAGTAACAGAGTATACTAAACTTATAGCATCAGCTAAAATTGACTTTGAAGGAGAGGAAAGAAACCTACCTGGTATGGGGCCTTTTACTCAATCAAAAGATAGAGAAGTAAGAAAGAAGGCTACAACAGCAACTTCTAACTTCTATGTAGAAAATGAAGATAAATTTGATGAAATATTTGATGGTTTAGTTAAATCAAGGACAGCGATGGCTAGAAAATTAGGTTATGAGAACTTTATACAATTAGGATATGATAAATTAAATAGAACAGACTATACACCAGAAATGGTTGCTAATTTTAGAAGACAAGTTAAAGAAAATATAGTTCCATTATATAAAGAGTTAAGAAAAAGACAGTCTAAGAGATTAGGAATAGAAAACATGAAATTCTATGATGAAAACTTAGAATTTTTAACAGGTAATGCAACTCCAAAGGGAGATTCGCAATGGATAATAGATCAAGCTAAAAAGATGTACTCTGAACTTTCACCAGAAACAAATGAGTTTTTTAATTTTATGATTGATAATAATTTGATGGACTTAATAAATAAAAAGGGTAAAGCTGGTGGAGGATATTGCCACTTTATAGGAAAGTATAAAACACCTTTTATATTCTCTAATTTTAATGGAACTTCAGGAGATGTAGATGTTTTAACTCATGAAGCTGGGCATGCATTCCAAGCATACAGCAGTAGAGCATATGATGTGCCAGAGTATTCATTTCCTACTTATGAGGCCTCTGAAATTCACTCTATGAGTATGGAGTTTATAACTTGGCCATGGATGGAATTATTATTTGGTGAGGATGCAGATAAGTATAAATTCTCTCACTTATCTAGTGCTATATTATTTATTCCTTATGGAGTAGCTATAGATGAGTTCCAACATTTTGCATATGGTAATCCAGATGCAACACCAACTGAAAGAAAGTCAGAATGGAGAAGAATTGAAAAGGAATATTTACCATGTAAGGATTATGATGGAGTAGACATATACGAAAGAGGTGCTTTCTGGTTTAAGCAATCCCATATATTCCAAACTCCATTCTATTATATAGACTATACTTTAGCTCAGATTTGTGCATTACAATTCTGGATTAAAAGTAATGAAAATAGAGAAGCATCTTGGGAAGATTATTTAGCACTTTGTAAAAAGGGTGGAAGTGAATCTTTCTTGGAACTTGTTGATGTAGCTAAATTAAATTCACCATTTGAAGATGGATGTATATCTAAAGTAATAACTGAAGTTCAAGCTTGGTTAGATAAGGTTGATGACACAAAACTTTAAGATAGTTTCAGGGAGATGATAGTTATGCTAACAAATCATATAGGTATAAAGGTAAGAAATATTCAAGAGGCTGAAAAATTTTATTGTGAGAATTTAGAATTTAAACTAGAGCATAGATATGATGATGATAAAAGAACCTTGGTATTTTTAGAAAATGCAAGCACAGTAATAGAACTTATATATGTTAAGACATTAGAATATAGTTCTGTTGCTAATGGCATAGTAGAACACATAGCCTTTACAGTTGAAAATATAGAAGAATATGCAGAGAAACTTAGGGATAATGGTGTAGAGTTTAGTACATGTCATCCTATGGAGCTTGATGAAAAATTGGTTATATTCTTTCAGGGACCTAATGGAGAAAAATTAGAGTTGGTGCAACATTTAAGATAGTATATTTATTATTATAATTTAGTATATCTATTCTAGGTATATATGCTTAAATTAAATTTCTACATCTTATATATGACTTACTATAGAATGTATAAGATGTAGATTGTTTTAAGTAAGGTTCTACAGCTGAATTATTTTTCAATATAGGGTGTTTAATATTTATATTTATTATTGGAATTGGCGTGTTATATTTTTGTATTATATTGAATATAATACAAAGGTTAAATAAAATAATTTATAAAGTATTTTCTAAGCAAATAATTTAATAGTTGAATTTATGAAAATTTAATAGTATAATAGAAAAGTATCTTAAAAATGATTATGGAGAGATGTCCGAGTGGCCGAAGGAGCACGCCTGGAACGCGTGTGTAGGGGCAACTCTACCGAGGGTTCGAATCCCTCTCTCTCCGCCATGTCGTACTAGCTGGGGAGTCAGCGGTGCCCTATAACCTGCAACCCGCTACAGCAGGAGTGAATTCCTTATCGAGGCTACATACTGTGTGGTCTGGCCTATATAAGTGGCGTTGATAATTGGGTCCCACGCAATAGAGATTTGTGAACCTCGTCAGATTCGGAAGAAAGCAGCGATAAGCAAAACCCTCTGTGTGCCGTGGAGTAGCCTGGTTTGAGTTAACTGTATAGGTAACGCACATAGTATGTTAGTCGGAGTAAGGTGTACGACTTTAAATTTTATATATTAATAAAAACTTAAGCTCGACTTTTAGTCGAGCTATTATTATATTAATGTTTAAAAATAACAAAATAAAAATAAATAAACTTTATATTTACATAGTATAATAAAAAAAGAGGTGAAATATAATGGCTTACACCGCTTTATATAGAGAATGGAGACCGAGGATATTTGAAGATGTAGTAGGGCAAGAAACTATAACTACAACATTAAAAAATCAAATTAAAACCAATAAGATAGCCCATGCGTATTTATTATGCGGAACAAGAGGGACAGGAAAAACATCCACAGCTAAAATATTAGCTAAGGCAGTAAATTGTTTGAATATACAAGATGGAGAACCCTGTAATGAATGTGAGATGTGTAGAAAAATTAATAGCGGTATAGCTATTGATGTAAATGAACTAGATGCAGCATCTAATAACAAGGTGGAACACATAAGGCAGATTATTGAAGAAGTCAAATACCCACCTCAAGAATCTAGGTATAAGGTATATATAATAGACGAGGTTCATATGCTCACTATAAGTGCAGTTAATGCATTTTTAAAAACATTAGAAGAACCACCTAAAAACGTTATATTCATATTAGCTACAACAGACCCTCAAAAATTACCCATAACTATATTATCAAGATGTCAGAGATTTGAATTTAAGAGAATTAAAAGTGAAAGTATATTTTTAAGGCTTAAAAGAATTGTAGATGAAATGGGAGTTGAAGCTGAAGATAAAAGTTTAAGGCTTGTATCAAGAATATCAGATGGGGCTATGAGAGATGCTTTAAGCATATTGGATCAAGCTATATCTATGAGTGTAGGCAAGGTTGAATATAGTGATTTAATTAACATGTTAGGAATGGTTACTAATGATAATTTAGTTAAATTAGTAGATAGTATATTAGGTAGTAGCATAGAGAAGGCTATTAGAGCTATAGATGAAGTTGTAATTGCTGGTAAGGATGTTTATACACTTATAAAAGATTTAACTATTCATATGAGAAATTTAATTATGGTTAAAATAAGCGATAGACCAGAGGAAGTTTTAGATATGTCCGTAGAAAATATAGATATATTAAGAATTCAAGCTGGAAAAATAAAGACTGAAGAGATAATGAGGTTTATTAGAATACTACAAGAGGCTGAAGAACAGTCTAAGTGGAGTAAGCAGGGAAGAATATATCTTGAGCTTGCTGTAATAAAAATGATAAAGGTAGAATTGGATACATCTCAAGAGGTAATGTTAGGTAGAATAAGTAGATTAGAGAACCAAATTAAAAACGGTGAGATATCAATATCACCAGAAAATATTAAATCTAAAGAAAATGGAAATAAGCCTGGCAGTTTAGCAAGAAAGACAGAGGATTTAAAGTCACAGATCAACTCAAATGGAAAAGAACCTAAAAATATATCAGAGGCTTTTAAAATTAATGAAAGTTCTATGTTAACAATAGAGAAGGTTAAAAACGCATGGAGCGATATATTAGATTTATTTAAGGCTAGAAGACATATGATTATATTTGCATCACTTACTACTGGAGTGCCTACAAAATGTAGTGGGGGAGTATTATATATAAGTTATGAGAAAAACTTTTCTTTCAATAAAAATAGATTAGAAAAAGAAGAGAATAGAAAAAAAGTTGAGGAAATTTTCTCAGAGGTATTAAAGGAAAAGGTGAGAATTACTTATATAGTAGATTTTGTTGAAGAAGCAAATAAAACACCTGAAGAACTTTTAACAGAAACTTTTGGATCTGATGTAATGGAAATAATAGAATAAGCTTTACAATAAAGATATTAAAGTAAAATACATCCCCATATAAAAATAAATGGGAGAGCTACAGTGAAATTATAAAAAAAAAAATATAAATATAATATTTTTGTTGATATAAATTCATTTACAAAGTAAAATTTTATAGTGAAGTAAAATGTAAGTTTTAAAATTATTATAATAAGCACTATGTACTGGATTAATGAATTTATAAAATTAAAATCTATATGACTAAAATCATGTGTATTTTAATATATGTGTATTTGCATAGATCAACTGAAAATTATTTTATTTGATATTATAGGTGTTTTTCAATACTGTAGTATCCCAAAAATCAAAGTATCTTAGTTGTTTTCAAATATAGAAGCAATTTAATATTTGAGGTATTTTGAAATATTTAAGTAATTTAATTATGAAGTAAAGCCAAAAGAGAGTTTTTTGTATATAATATATTTAACAGGTTTATTTATTAAGGTTATATTTTATAATTTTAGTAATACTTGTAGTTCTTTAATGCAAAAATAAAAGAACTCTAATAATAATTATAAATATTTTAAATTTAGGAGGTAGGATCATGGCAAAAGGTGGATTCCCAGGAGGCATGGGTGGAGGAAATATGAATAATCTCTTAAAACAAGCACAAAAGCTTCAACAAGAGATGGCTAAAATGCAAGAACAATTAGAAGAAAAAACCTTTGAAGCATCAGTAGGTGGAGGAGCTGTAGTAGCTATAGCTACAGGTAAAAGACAGATTTCCCACATCAAAATTAATCCAGAGGTTTTAGATCCAGAAGATGTTGAAATGTTACAGGACATGGTATTAGCTGCTGTAAATGAAGCTTTGAAGAGTGCTGAAGAAACGACATCTAGTGAAATGGGTAAATTAACTGGTGGAATGAATATTCCAGGATTATTCTAATGTAATTGGTTAAATTACGAGAGGTGGTCTGTTAAATGGAATTTTATCCAGTGGCAATTGAAAAACTAATAGAAGAGTTTGCTAAACTTCCTAGTATAGGAAAGAAATCAGCTCAAAGACTAACACTACATGTTTTGAATTTACCACGTGAGGAAGTAGAAGAATTTGCAAATGCCTTAATTAAGGCTAGAGGTACTATAAAATATTGCTCTATTTGTGGATGCTTTACTGATAACGATCCTTGTTCAGTTTGTGGTAATCCAAATAGGGACAAAAGTACGATTTGTGTTGTTGAAAATCCTAAGGACATAATGACAATGGAAAAAGTGAGAGAATTTAATGGCGTTTACCATGTACTTCATGGTACAATATCTCCTATGGCGGGAAGAGGGCCAGAAGATATAAGGTTAAGAGAACTTATAACAAGGATCAACGGAGAAGTCAAAGAGGTAATAGTAGCAACTAATCCTAACATTGAGGGGGAAGCTACTGCTATGTATATATCAAAGATACTAAAGCCATTAGGAGCAAAGGTAACAAGAATAGCTCATGGAATTCCGGTAGGTGGAGATCTAGAGTATGCTGATGAAGTTACATTATCTAAGGCATTAGAAGGTAGAAGAGAGATTTAATTAAAGTTAATATAAATCTAAAATAAAACAAAAATAGCATGAAACAACAAAGGAAGTAAACAAAGAAACAATTAAACACATGGAATTAAACATAAAAAGGACTTTAAATAAAACTACCATTTTTATTTAAAGTCCTTTTTGTATAAAAAATTTATATTATGTCAATAATCTTAAAAGAATTAAGAGTGGAGGCATAGTATGAATAGAAAACTTGTATTAGACATATTATTTGAAAGAATAAAGTATACTGAAGAACAAAAGGAAATAATGTATGCAATAGAGGAGGCTAAAGAAGAATGGGATGCAGCCAACA
>JAVXGR010000054.1:0-6910 GCA_036657335.1 Clostridium sp.
TATAATTTTTCAGGATCAATATATTTATTAGAAAGAAACCTCTGTAATCTCTTTATTTTACTCTCTTCAGTTCCTGAAGAGTACGAATCTTTTAATTCTTGTGATATTTTAGATAAAACAACTGATTGAGAAGTTATAATTCCAATAATCATTGCAATTAAATTATTTAAGCGAGTTGATGATAAAATCACCATTTTCTCTAGCGTTTTTCTTAATTCTATAGTAATATATTCTTGATTATTAATCATAATAAGCCACCTTTTTTATGTAGATTTGTTTTGCAAAGTAATTTTACATTAAAATAGGTGGTTTTTTATCTTTTTCAGAATAATAAATTTATTAAAATCTATATTACCAATTATATGGTTATTAACTGTCCGTGAGTCAGATGTATATGTATATGTATATGTATATGTAACTAATTAGAATATAAATATGAAAGAAGGTTGTTAAATAATTACTCTTTACAGAGCTACCAAGGACTTTATATCTGACCTAATAGTATTTGTACAACAAAGGATACCACAACCACAAGTGCAGAAATAATAAATCCATGTAACATTGGCTTAAAGCCGGATTTTGAAACTTCTTTAAAGTTTGTCTTTAATCCAATAGCACCTAGAGCCATTATCATGAAGAACTTACTTAAAGAAGATATGTTAGCACTTAAAGGATCCGATACAATTCCGGTGCTTTTAATTGCAACCATTACTAAGAATATTAAGATGAACCAAGGAAATATCTTTTTTAGATCAACCTTTGATCTAAGTGTTTTATCACTTGATTCTGATGCAAACTTCTTAGCTATTAAACGTTGGTTAATGTATGAGAATAAAAGAACAGTTGGTATTATAGAAAGTGTTCTTGTAAGTTTAACTATCATAGCAAAACTTCCTGCGGCATCTGAAAAAGCATATGCAGCAGCTACAACTGATGAGGTATCATTTACAGCAGTTCCAGCCCATAAACCAAACCCTAAATCACTCATACCAAAGTATTTCCCCATTATAGGAAATAATATCACCATAATAACATCAAATATAAATGTTGCAGAAATAGCATAGGCAATATCTTTATCTTCAGCATCTATAGTGGGTGCAATGGCAGCAATGGCAGAACCCCCACATATTCCAGTACCAGCAGATATAAGACTAGACAATTTCCAATCCATCTTAAATAACTTACCAAGTAAGTAACCACCACCAAATGCAGCTAATAGTGTAAAGCACATAACGATTACAGAATATTTACCAACTTGTAATACTTGAGAGAAACTAAGAGTTAATCCCATTAATATGATTGCAAGTTTTAAAATCTTTTTAGATACAAAGGATAATCCATTATTAAAAATAGTGGAATTAGATACTATTGGATTCAAAAGCATACCTATTAATAAGGCGAATACACCAGCACTTATTAAATGATTGGGTATTAATCCACTTATAAGCATAGACAGAAAACCTAAAATAACTGTTAATAAGATTCCTGGTGAATAAGTTTTAATAAAATTCATAAAAGGCTCCTTTAATATTCATTACTATAGCCAAACGGTATATTGATGTATAGCTATATAGTATACTGATATATTGATTATTATATTGATTGATGTATAGATTTATATAGGCATCAATGAATCAATTAATATATTGATTTTATAGCACATCTAGTATAAACTCAAATTATAAATTATTATAGAACTATAAATTGAACTTATAACTATTCATGAGGATTACACCACAAAAACTATATTTAAATAAATTTACATATAGATATTGTGGCAATAAAGGTTAAATATAATACAGAGCCTATAATTTTAATTAGGGGGAAAAATGATAGATTTTAGATTAGAGACATTTCTTACACTTTGTAAGATTAAAAGTTATACAAAGGCAGCGGAGGTGCTTCATATCACCCAGCCAGCTGTATCACAGCATATTAAATACCTAGAAAAGTATTATGATAGTAAGCTATTTAACTATATTGGAAAGACACTTATGCTCACAGAAGAAGGAGAAATGTTAAAAGCCTTTGCAATGACCATGCAAGCAAGTTCAAGAAAAATAAAAATCATGATGGGAGAATTAAGAATTAGTTATCCAATTATATTTGGGGTTACTTTAACTATAGCAGAATACACAATGGAGCCTATTATAGCTAGAACAATATTAGAATATCCAGAGATGGATATAACAATGGAAGTGGATAATACAGAGGTTTTACTACAAAATTTAAGAGATGGAAAGATAGATTTTGCAATATTAGAAGGACAATTTGATAAATCTGATTACAGCTCCATGGTGTTTTCAGTTGAACGGTTTATACCAGTATGTTCTTTTGTTTCTAAAATTAGAAGCGATACTATAGATTTTATGAATATTTTTAATGAAAGACTTATAATACGTGAGAATGGTTCAGGAACAAGGGAGGTGTTTGAACAGGCGTTATATGAACAGAATCATACTATAAAGAGTTTTAAAGATGTAGCTAAAATAGGAAACATGAATCTAATCAAGGAGCTTGTAAAAAAAGACTTGGGAATTACTTTTTTATATGAGCAAGCGGTTAAAAAGGAACTGGAAAAGCAAGAACTTAGAGAAATACTGATTAAAGGTTTTGAGGTTAAGCGTGAATTTAACTTTGTATTTTTGAAAGATATAATAAATAAAGATGAATATATTAAGTGGTTTCATTATTTTAAGAGTATAAATAATGAAATATAAGATTATTTATGTAAGGAATATGCCTAGTAATTATGACCAATGAATATAATGGCAAAACACATTGAAACAAGTAATACTCTAAAAGCAAACTTATTATGCAATTTCCATGTAGGGATAATAATGTTTTTATAGTTGTATATATCAATCTATAGAAATAATCTACCATGAAAAATAGTATGAAGTTATGGTATAAATATATCAGGCAGTGTTAGAAAAAGTAAAAAGTACTTTAACTAATAAGATATTGAACTTATTTAAGAGTTCAAAAAAATAAAAAGGAGTGGTACATATGAAAAAAAAGCTAATTGCTATGGTATTAACAGCTACATTATTAGGGAGTGTAGGATCTACAGCCTACGCTGAAGTAGGAACTAATGGAGAAGAAAAAAGTAGAAATAAATTTACTTCATGTAACGTAGATGAGAGTTCATTTAAATATATTTCTAGTGAAAGTTTAAAGGGCGTTTTCAATAATCTTGAAAAGTTTATTGAGAGCATACTTGGAATAAATAGACCGCAAGATTGTCCAGATAATAATGGCGATAATATTCAAGATGACAATGAGAATAAACCTGAAGAAAATCCAGAAAATAATCATGGAAATATAGGTGATGAAACTGAGAATAATAAACCAGAGGGTGAAGTTCCAGAAGGAGAAGGTGTAACACCGCCGGTAGAAGAAGTTATTCCACCAAACAACGAAGAGATTCCACCAGTAGTGGATGTGATACCTCCTACTAATGAAGAAGATCTTCCTCCTATTGTAGACAAGCCAGAAATTCCAGATGTAAGTGATAAGTTCATGGCTCAAGTAGAGTCTAAAATATTTGAAAAGGTAAAGGTAGAAAGAGCAAAGGCTGGAGTATCAGTATTATCATATAAGGATATCATGCAAAAGTATGCAAGAATAAAATCTCAAGATATGGGAGATAGAGGATACTTTGATCATGCGGATCCACAAGGTAATCTTATAACAGTTCAAATGAAAAATGATGGACTAAGTTATAGAGCCTGGGGAGAAAATATTGCATATATAGAGGGTATATCTGATGCTAATACTTTAGCAGATAGATTTATGACTAATTGGATGAATTCACCTGGGCATAGACAAAATATTTTATCAAATAACTTCACAGGTATTGGAGTTGGAGTTTATAAGATTGGAAATAGAGTTTATGCAACTCAAGAATTCTATAAATAGATAGAGTAAGATTGAAAGAGGATTTTTAAAAAGTTGATTTGGAGTAAACATCATAGTGTTATGTTAAAGGATGCCTTTTAGTAACTGTATTGTGAACAATATTGTAGAATAGTAATATTTACTATTCTACCCACTTTTGAACTTCAGGATATTGTTCAAGTACTTGCTTATTTAGAATTTCAAGTTGTTTTTGATAGTTATTGTAAGAACTACTTAGTTTCCTCATTGCTGGAATAACAATATCATAGTAACCACTTATAGTTCCGAATTCTCTCATTAGATTCATCAGTTTACAATCTAGTGAGTTTTTATACTCAGCTGAATTTTTATATGCTATATACCATTCTAAGGTTTCTTTATTATATTCTATAAATTCCTCTGGGTTATCTAAGGATTTTTTTAAATTGACACTTATATCTTGAATAGCTTGTGTACCTAAATGTTTAGTGTTTTCATCAAGATATTCTTGCAAATCTTTTGGGAAAACAAGGCTTGGTGCATTGTCTAGAAATTCAATTATATCATTAAAAGCAATTTGTTGAGATTCTGTTGTGATTGATTCAGTGAGAAAATTTGAAAAGTGTAGACTTATAAACCTGCCATAATATCCAGGAAATGTGTCTAAAAGCTTTTCAATTATGGTTTTCTTTTGATCAAGGATATTTAGTTCTGTGAGTATATCATAAAAATCGCCATTCATACTAAGTTTTTCTAAAAGTTCTTGCTTAATCTTTTCTCTTTCAATCTCTAGAGATTTTTCATGTGATAATCTTTGGAGAGCATCATGACTATTTTCATTTAAAACTAATTTTATTTCTTTAACAGTTAAATTAAGCTTTCTTAAAATAGAAATCTTCTTTAATTTTTCAATTGAATCTTTGCTAAAATTTCGGTATCCATTTTCTAAAACCGTTGAGAAAATTAATCCTTGTTCTTCATAATATTCAACAGCTTTTTTAGTTAAATTACACTCTGTACATACTTCTTTAATTAACATAGCTATCACCTCAAGATAATAATAAATTAAGATTTAGGTCATATTGGTAGTTTTACATAAATTCTTGTAAGTTGACCTAATATAATAATAAACTAAGACCCAAGGGTACAGTCAAGTGTAAAATATTAATTTTACAGATCTGTTTGTATATATATTCTCAAATAGCCAAATATAAAAAAAGAATACATTGACATAAAATTGTGCGTAGATATATAGTTGTAGAGACAAGCTTTTTAAAACAATTACTATATTTGAAAAAAAGGAATATTAATAATGGTTATGCATAGTAAAAATTTAGCAACTCAGGCGTATAGAATAATTATCATTTCGTAGTATTAATAGATAGTAAATAGATAGTAAACAGATAGTAGATAGAAAGATATGTTTTAATTAAGTTTCTATATCTAATAAATTACTCTTTAATATATAAGGTTGATAGATGCTCTAGATGAAGATTATTTTTTTAATATATATAGAAAAAAGTGAAAAAAGATAACTATACAGGGGGGGAATAAATATGAAAAATCCAATAGCAACAATGCAGATCAAAGGTGGACAACCTATAAAGATGGAGTTGTTTCCAAGTGAAGCTCCAGAGGCTGTAAAGAATTTTATAAGTTTAAGTAATAAGGGTTTTTTTGATGGGTTGTATTTTTGGAGAGTAGAGAGTGGAAAGCTTATTCAAAGCGGTTGTCCTGATAACGATGGTGCAGGTGCTTTAGAGTATTGTATTAAAAGTGAGTGTAGAGATAATGGCGTTAATAATAAGCTTAGGTTTACAAGAGGGGCAGTTGGACTAGGTAGATTTGAGTTTAATACTGAGAATAGCGACTTTTACATTGTGTTAAAGGATACTCCTCAGTTAGATGATAAATTTGTTTCCTTTGCTAGGGTTATTGAGGGTATGGATGAGGCTGATAGAATAGGTAATATTGAAAACATAGAGGATGGATTTTTACATAGGGCTGTGGAGAAGGTTTATATAGAAAGCATTGTTGTTGATACCTTTGGAGTAGAGTACGGGGAGCCAGTTAAGTTAAAGGGCTTTACAAAGGCAGAGGTTGTTGCAAAGATGGATGAAGTTATGGAAGAACGCAAAAGGACAGGATTTAAGGTTATTTAGAATAGTTAATTTAAGTAGAGTTTAAATTTGTTAATATTATATTGGAATAGATAAAAATTATAAGGAAAAGCTAATAAAAAAGCAGTTCCTTATTTTTTTACAAAAATTTTATATAAGCTACTATGTTGAGCTTTTTATGAGTAAAACTATGAATATTATATATGTCCTATTTGGAAACATAGGAACAAAGTGAATAAATCTATAAATATAAGTAAAAGCTGAAGATAAGTACTTAGTGAGGATTAAGGAGGAATATTCATGGAGACTTTAGGTTTTGTATTATATTTTTTATTTAACTTTTTTATATATGGATTTATTGGGTGGATTATAGAAAATCTATATTGCTATTTTAAGAGAGGACATTTTCAAAAGCAAGGTTTTTTAAACAGTCCATTTAAGCCTATGTATGCATTTGCAATGTCAAGTATAATAGCATTATATAACATGAATACCAATACATATTTTCTGCTTTTAATAAGTATTTTAGTTCCAACCATAATTGAATACATAACAGGTATAATAATGAGAAACTATTTTAAGAAAGATTACTGGGACTATTCAAAGGTGAGATATAATTTTCAAGGGATCATATGTATGAGGTTCTCTATATATTGGAGTGTCTTAACATTTATAGGGGTTAAGTATTTTCAGGTATATTTAATAAATATCTTGTATTCATTAATAGGTCCATATTGGATAATATTAGCACCAATGTTAATAATTATTTTAATGGTTGATAATGTAGTGACAATAAATGATTTTAAAAAAAATAATAATATTGCATAAGAGTAGATGTCAACAGCCCACTACCCTAAAGGGATAGGGGCTTGGGGCGACAAGCCCTAAGTGTCTGCTCTGAAAGTAGTATT
>JAVXGR010000055.1:0-6863 GCA_036657335.1 Clostridium sp.
AGTATATACAAAACCAAGGTTAGGGCTTACATCCGCTACCTTAAAAGGATAGTGGTTTTACGCCCAGATTTATAAAAAAGTGGGTATAGTAAAACTAAAAATTTAGTTTTACTATACCCACTTTTCAAGTTAATATTATTTATTTTTTCTGTACCACTGCATTTATTCTACAGTTAAAGCTTTTGATCCCATGTACTCCCAGACCTTAGTAAAAACTTTTTTTGATATACCCTTATTTTTCTCCGAGGTTAATGGATCATTATAGTATATATTTTCATTATCAAATCCAGTTATTAAAATAGCATGTATATCAAAGGTTGGATCCACTATATTCCCATCTAAATCCTTCCATTGTGTAAATTTTATCCCTTCTTTAAATCCTGTGGTAATCCATGCAACTACTGGATTGCCTTTACCTATACTACCTTCTATATCTTCTATTGATTTGCCAGTTAAATCTAACGTATCACCCTCATAATATTGTTCTACAAGTGGGATCAGTGGTATGGGGTCTATTGAATAACCTATTCCACTCTTTCCTGAAACATCACCGACAAATCCATTTTTAGGATTTCCCCATTGTATTATTTTACCCTCTTCATTGTATACAACTTGCGTATTATCCTTCCTCATATCTTTAGCTAATGTCAACTTATTAACATTAATACCCTTGTAGTTTAACATCATTGTTACGCATGTTACTTCGCAACCATTATACAACTCAGGATTTTGTGTAATTAACGGCACCTCAAGCATATATTTATCTACCTTTTTCATCTCTTTTGTATCTTCTCTATACCGTTGCTCTAATTCATTAGGTTTATTAGGTTCATTAAGTTCATTAGGTTCATTAGGTTCATTAAGTTCATTAAGTTCATTAGGTTCATTAAGTTCATTAGGTTTATTAGGCAATCCTACTATGTTTAACATATAAGTTTTACTTAAAATAAATATACCTGCTATAAGCATAATTACTTTAAAGCTTATTTTATACCTGTTATACCGTATAGATTTTTTATCTTTGATGCTTGTACATTTTTCTTCTTCAGTTGTTTTATCTTGTCTAATCTTCTCAGCTTTAATCATATACTCATCTCCAGTCACATTGTTTTATTTTTTCTCTCATTTGCTAAGATTATTTCAATATAAACAAGTGGCTCAACAGCAATAAGAACTTTATTTTTAAATTTTCAAGAACATTTTTTAGTGTTGAGTCTAACTATTATTTTTACAAATTAATTAACCCATTACTACAATTTATAACTTAGTAATGTTTTCCTATTTATTCTCATTATACCACGTTTATTCATAATCCTATCTTTAATTTATATCCATACTCTTTTATTACATATAAATACAATTCAGATGTGAATCCTTGTCATCTCTAGTCGTTTTCCTCCTACACTTTTTTATTTTTACTTACCACATATTTTTATAATTACTAACTTTCTATGCCATCCTAAAACCATGTTTATCTATAATATTCTTAAAATTATATCACTAGGTAGTTTGCTATAATAAAAGAGGATACTCCAATAATAATAACCATTATATTGCAAATACTTATCTTGGCTTTTAGCTCCTTTAATTCTACTTTATACTTCATATCTTCCTCAATACTATATAATATTGTTTCCCCATGTAAATAACTATCCATAATTATTTTATCAACTCCAAATAACTTCATTAAGCTACGTTTCACTAATTACATAATATCTATATAGTCTTACATCTTAGTGAATCCACACTTACACTTTAGTAATATGTTGTAGCCTTTCTCTTTAAAGTAAAAAAATTACCTTAAAATCATCCTGTGATTTTAAGGTAATCCTTATAATATCTTATTGTCTATTTAAATATATTACTCTCTATCTATATGGAATATGTTGTATACTTCCAAGTCTTTTATATTAAAATCCTTTTTTACAACTTCTGCTATAGCTTTAGCTGTATCTAATGAGGTAACTACATCTACATTGTTTTCTATTGCAGCTCTTCTTATTCTAAATCCATCTCTTTTAGAGTCATTACCCTTAGTAGGTGTATTTATTATCATATCCACCTTTCCACTCTTAATTACATCTAAAATATTTGGGCTTTCTTCATTTATTTTTCTAACCTCTTCTACTTCTATGCCTACTTCCTTTAACATAGTTGCAGTTCCCTTTGTAGCTAAGAAGCTATAGTTTAACTTAGCTAATACCTTAGCTATTGCTAGGAACTCTTCCTTATCTTGCTCATTTATTGTTACAAGAATCTTAGCCTTCTTATTTACAAACTTGAATCCTGCTCCAATAAAGCCTTTATATAAAGCTTCATATAAAGTTCTTCCTACACCCAAAACTTCTCCTGTAGATTTCATTTCAGGTCCTAGGCTTACCTCAACATCTGGAAGCTTTTGAGTTGAGAATACAGGAACCTTTACAGCTATTAATTTAGGTTCTTTATATATTCCTGTGCCATATCCCAAATTTTTCAATTTATACCCAAGCATTACCTTAGTAGCTAAATCAATAATTGGAACTCCACTTACCTTACTTATATATGGTACTGTACGACTGGCTCTTGGATTAACTTCTATAATGTAAAGTTCTCCCTTGAACTCGATAAATTGAATATTTATCATTCCACTTACCTTTAGATCTATAGCTATTTTCTTAGTGTACTCAAATATCTTCTCTCTTATTTTTCCACATATATTCTGGCTTGGATACATTGTTATACTATCACCAGAGTGAACACCAGCTCTTTCTAAGTGCTCCATTATGCCTGGTATTAGTATATCTTTACCATCGCATATTGCATCTACTTCAATTTCTCTACCTAAAAGATACCTATCTATTAATATTGGATTCTTGCTATCTTTATCAAAGGCATTCTTTAAGTAAAACTCTAATTCGCTTCTGTCGTAAGTAATTTCCATACCTTGACCACCAAGTACGTAAGAAGGTCTAACAAGTACAGGATATCCTAATATATCAGCTTCTCTTATCCCTTCTTCTAATTCCCAAACTGCTTTTCCCTTTGGTCTATTTATGTCTAATCTTTCTAATATTTCTTCAAATTTCTCTCTGTCCTCTGCTGCATCAATTTGTTCTGGCTGAGTACCTAATATTTTAATATTTTTCTCTCTTAAGAACTTAGCAAGTTTGATTGCTGTCTGCCCACCAAATTGAAGTACAACTCCCTCTGGATTTTCTTTTTCTACTATGCTTAATACTTCTTCCTCTGTTAATGGTTCAAAGTATAGTTTATCTGAAATATTAAAATCTGTACTTACTGTTTCTGGATTATTGTTTACTATTATAGTTTCTATTCCTTCTTTTCTAAGTGCCATTACACAATGAACTGAAGCATAGTCGAACTCTATACCCTGACCTATTCTTATAGGACCAGAACCTATAACCATAACTTTTCTATTATTGCTAACTACTACTTCATCATACTCATCATAGGTTGAGTAGTAGTATGGTGATACTGCTTCAAACTCTCCACCACAGGTATCAACCATCTTATAACTAGGCTTTATACCCCATATATTTCTTAAATCTAGGATTACATTAGGATTTACTTTTAATAAATCAGCTAATCCCTTATCGGAAAATCCTTTTTTCTTTAATTGTAGTAACCAGTCTTTATTTAAGTCTTCCACCTTACACTTTTTAATGGTTTCCTCTTGGTCTACAATCCACTTTATCTTATCTACAAAGAATCTATCAATTCCTGTTATTTTACAAATCATATCTACTCTGTAGTTTCTTCTTAGTAATTCAGCTAAGTAGAATATCCTCTCATCATCAGGGCTCATAACTCTCATTTTTAATTCTTGCAAGCTCATTTCAGATAATCCTTTACCTTGCAATGAATACTTACCAATTTCAAGAGAACGTATTCCCTTTAATAATGCCTCTTCAAAGTTAGTTCCAATTGACATTATTTCTCCTGTGGCCATCATTTTAGTCCCTAAAACTCTATTAGCTCCTTGGAACTTATCAAAAGGCCACTTAGGTATTTTACATACTACATAATCCAATGAAGGTTCAAAACATGCATAAGTCTGTTGGGTAACAGCATTTTTGATTTCATCTAATCCATACCCTAGAGCTATTTTAGAAGCAACCTTAGCAATAGGATATCCCGTTGCCTTAGAAGCTAATGCAGAGGAACGACTAACTCTTGGGTTAATCTCAATTACAGCATATTCAAAGCTATCAGGATTTAGTGCAAGTTGAACATTACATCCGCCCTCTATACCTACAGCATTTATTATGTCTATAGATGCACTTCTTAACATCTGATATTCTTTATCAGATAAAGTTTGACTTGGTGCTACAACTATACTATCACCTGTATGTATTCCAACTGGATCTACATTTTCCATGTTACAGATTGTTATACAATTACCAAAGCTATCCCTCATAACTTCATACTCTATCTCTTTCCAACCCTTAACACTCTTCTCTAAAAGCACCTGTCCAACAGAGCTTAATGTTAATCCGCTTTCTAATATAACCTCTAGTTCTTCCTGTGTTTCTGCTATACCCCCACCAGTACCACCTAATGTATATGCTGGTCTAACAACTATTGGATATCCCATTCTTGAGACACATTCCATACCTTGTTCCATTGAAGTTATGATTTCACTTTCAATAACAGGTTGATTAATTTCATTCATTAAATCTCTGAAGGTTTCTCTGTCTTCACCTTTTTTAATAGCCTCTATAGACGTACCAATTACTTTCACATTATATTTATCTAAGATCCCCTTATCGCTTAACTCTACTGCTAGGTTCAATCCTGTTTGACCACCCATACCAGCTATTACGCTATCCGGTCTCTCTTTTGCTATAACTTTTTCTAAAAACTCCACTGTTAATGGCTCTATATAAACTATGTCAGCAACTTCTTTATCTGTCATTATTGTGGCAGGATTGCTATTTACAAGTACAACCTCCACACCCTCTTCTCTCAAAGCCTGACATGCTTGAGCTCCTGAGTAATCAAATTCAGCAGCCTGCCCTATGATTATAGGTCCTGAACCAATAACTAAAGTCTTCTTTATATCTAAATTTTTTGGCATAATATTTCCTCCTCAGATCTTAGAACGATATTTCTATAAGTCTCATCTTATAGTACAATTAACACATCTTAAGTAAGTTTAATTAAATGAATTTAATCCTTAAAACTTATCTTATACCCTATTTCACAGCTAAGAACTTATCAAATATTCCATCTATGTCCCTAGGTCCTGGACATGCCTCTGGATGGAACTGTACGCAGAATATTGGAAGTGTTTCATGTTTCATACCCTCTATAGTTCCATCATTTACACTTACATGGGTTGCAACCATTCCTGCTGGTAATTCACTTACATAGTAACCATGATTTTGAGAAGTTATGTATACCTTATTCTCTTGCAAATCTTTAACTGGGTGATTACATCCTCTATGCCCAAATTTAAGTTTAGACGTTTTCCCACCTAAGGCTAAGGCTAAAAGCTGATGTCCTAGACATATACCCACTAAAGGTTTCTTACCTACAAGTGATTTAATAGTTTCTATTACACTTATTAAATCCTCAGGATCTGCTGGTCCATTTGATAGAAATATAGTATCTGGATTTTCACTTAATACTTCCTCTGCTGTTGAGAAGGCTGGAAATACAGTTACCTTGCATCCTCTTTTTAAGAATGAACGAATTATGTTTTGTTTTATACCAAAATCAAGTATTGCTATATGTTTACCGCTTCCTTCATATCTCTCAATTTCTTTTCTTGTTACCTTTTCTACTGCATCTGTATTAGAAAAATTATCAAACTTTTCTTTTAATTCCTCTTTAGTTAAATCCATTGTAGTGATTATGCCCCTCATTGTTCCATTATTTCTTAATATTTTTGTTAAAGCTCTAGTATCAATGCCTTCTAATCCCACAATTCCATTTTGAATTAAGTACTCATTAAGATCCATCTCACATCTAAAATTACTTGGATTAGTACACAATTCTCTTACTATAAAGCCCTTAACCTTAGGAGAATCTGATTCAACATCCTCTAAGTTAATTCCATAGTTACCTATTAATGGATATGTCATAGTTACTATTTGTCCGTAATATGATGGATCCGTCAAAACTTCTTGGTATCCTGTCATACCTGTATTAAATACAACTTCGCCTACGGAACTATGTATATCACCAAATACTCTTCCTTCAAATATAACTCCATTTTCTAATATTAACTTACCCTTCATTATACTTCACCTCCAAAAATAGAAATGGGACAGCAAGTAAAATCCTCATTAGCGACTCCACCTGTTATCCCATATTTAATACAATTATTATATTTAATTTTAATTAAACCTGCATAATTGCAAGTTTGAATATTATTATCTTTTAAATTTACGCAACAAAAAAACTGTTCCATACGTACCCCTTTCTGGCCTCTCTGGACCAATTTAAAAAGTATATTCCTATATATTAATTAGAATTTATATTATAGCAAAAAAGCATTTTTTATATACTAAATTGTTTTAATTTTAAAGTATTTCTGTTATTTTGTCAATAAATTTATGAATTCTCTTTAGATTTTAATAACTTATTATACTTTTCACTATATTATGATTTCATTGTCTTAATATCTAGGTCTTTATTTTCTTCATAAGACTTAATTCTATCTGCCAACATTCGATTATATACAAACCTAGTGCATCCAAAAGTTTTGGCTAGGTATATTTTTTGCTCACTGTTTGGATATATCTGTATTGGGTGAACCTCTAAACAGTAGATGTACATGGTCTTTATCATGGTTCCACTCACCTAAAACAATATTGTATTTAGGACATATATACTCGAATATTTCCTTTAGTCTA
>JAVXGR010000056.1:0-6830 GCA_036657335.1 Clostridium sp.
ATATTTTTTGGAAGGTGAAAATTTCGTAGTCTACTCATTTACGGCAAGTAGGTAGAAACCTTCGGTCCTTATCACCAAAATTATACGATTAAATATTGTTTTACATAAGTTAATAATAATATAGCATACTTTTTTCTTTTTGTGAACTATTTTATTATATTTAAATATAACGTTCGACTTTTGTTCATATCATCCCATTCTGATTATTAAAATGAACCTAACAGATTCTAGCATCTGTTAGGTTCTATAAATTGTGTCTAAATTGTCATGTACATGGTACCATACGCTAAATTCTTATACTGAACTCACATAATGCTGACTTTGAGTTTTCCACAGTGTATAGTATACTCCTTTCCTTTCTACCAACTCTTCATGTTTTCCTTCTTCTACTACCCGTCCCTCATCAATAACAATTATATGGTCACAAAGTCTACAACTTGAAAGCCTATGAGAAACCATAATTGCCGTCTTACCTTTCATAATTTTTTTAAATTTATTATAGATTTCATATTCTGAAATCGGATCTAACGCAGCTGTTGGTTCATCCATAATTACAATTTCTGCATTACGCCAAATTGCTCTTGCTATAGCAAGCTTTTGACTTTCTCCTCCTGAAAATTCTATTCCATCACTCTCAAAATATCTCGTTACGGCTGTCTCTATCCCGTTATACTGTCCTAATACTTCTTTCATTCCTACTTTATCTATAACTTGAGTAATACCATCTTTGTTAGATTGTGTATCACATGCTATATTTTCCGCAACACTACATGCAAATAATTTAAAATCCTGAAACACTACCGAAAATAATTTATAATACTCTGTTTTATCTAATAAGCTTATATCTTTTCCATTCAATAAAATTCTTCCTTTATTAGGTTGATAGAACCTAAGAATTAGCTTAATTAATGTGCTTTTCCCTGCACCATTAAGACCTATTACAGCCATTTTCTCCCCCTTATTCAAATTTATACAAAAATCTTTTAAAATCCATATTTCTGAACCAGGATATCTAAACCAAACATTTTCAAAACACAACTCATATCCTTTATTTATTGGTGGTACAGGTTCACCTTTTCCTGCTTCACCTCCAAGCTTTAAGATATCTTCATATGCCTTATAATACTGTAATGCCCTACGAATACTTGTAAAATTAGCAAAGATATTTCTTACTAATGTATTCAAATTTGTCACAGACTGAATATACATATAAAAGCTTCCTACTGTAATACTCTTCACAAATACCTTTAGCGTAATCATTGAATATACCAAGAATGTTTGTATTTGAACAAGTGATATACTACCTATAGTATACTTATACTCTTCATTCATCAATTTTTTTAAAAACTTTTGAGAAAAAACAATATATTCATTCATTCTAAGCCTTAATAAATCATATCCATTCTGCAAACGAATATCTTGCCCCACCTTATAATCTTTCTCTAAGTTTTTATAATATCTGTATTCTCTATTAATAGGTGCTGCTTCTTCAATAAATTTGTGAAAACATTGATTGGATCTTACTTGAATATAGGCATTAGCTACATTAAGAACTAGTAAAATAACTAGCACCAATAAACTATTAGTTGTTATGAAATCTATAATACTTATTCCTGTTAACTGCCCCCTATAATCTGATTCAATCAAACTTGCTAGAATAACTCCGTATCCTACTAACGAAGCCATCCCTGTTAAAATACTGAAACAATTTTCTATTAGATTATGTATACTACCTGACCTTACTTTTGCTTCCTGGGCTTTTTCCCTCAAGTCTAATACTTCAGGCTTTTCAAGGTTCTTATACTCTGTATTCATAAAACTTTGCCCAAGCTTTAGGTCTAATTGATATTGAACTTCTAGCGCCCTTAGATTCTTACACTTTCCTAACCATCCTGTCATTATACTACATATAAATGTTACTATTAGAGTCAATACAACATATCCTATTAATATATCCAGATTTTGATTACCTACTAATTCATTCATGATAAGGCCTGGCATAATAACTAATACAAAAGGTAGTATTGCTTGTATAACTGCAATACCTATAACCATAATTAAATATGTAGGAGAGATTTTATGTACAGTTTTCATTAAGAAAATAAATAATCTAATTGCATTTCTTACTCCATCTAATTGATTTAACTTATTTCTAGGTTTCATACTACACCTCCCCTACTGCAATCTCTTCTTCTACAATCTTTTCTTGATAATAATATCTCTGTGCATTAAACATCTCCCAATAAATTCCTCTTAAGTCCATTAATTCTTTATGTGTCCCATATTCTACTACATGCCCCTCATCTACCAACACTACTTTGTCACAAAAGCGTGTACTTGACAGGCGATGTGAAATATAAATTGCTGTTTTATCTCCTACAAGATGATTAAATTGTTCATAAAGTTTTGCCTCTGCTAATGCGTCCATTGCTGCTGTTGGTTCATCTAAAATCAAAATAGGTGCATCTTTATATAATGCTCTTGCTAGTGCTAATTTTTGAGCTTGCCCTCCTGAAAGATCTACTCCTGATGGATCAAAATCTTTTCTTAATGAAGTTTCTATACCATTCTGCAGCCCCTCTACAACCTTAACTAAGCCAGATTCATCTATTACATTCTTTAATTTATTTGTTTCTATAGATCCTTGTTCTTGAAATGCTATATTTTCTTTTAAAGAAAATGCATATTGATTAATTTGTTGAAATACAACTGAGAAAAAGCTATATAATGTCTTACTTTCTATTTCTCTAGTATCTTTACCGTCAATCAATATCCTTCCACTATCACATTTATGTAGCCCTACTAGTAATTTGGTAAGTGTCGTTTTCCCAGCCCCATTCTTTCCAACAATTGCAACTTTTTCTCCTGCTTTAATACAAAGATTGAAATCTTTATAAATGGTCTTATCACATCCTGGGTATTTAAATTCTACCTTATCAAATATAATTTCACCCTTTATCTTATCTGTATATTTTCCCCCTAGTTCATTCTCCATTTCCATCAATAACCTCATATCCGATATACACTTTGAAAATTGAATGATACTTGTTCCACTAGTAATTATTCCTATTAGTACTGTCGAAAAACTAGCAATAGCACCAAAATATAGTGAAAAATCGTCTATTCCCATCCCTTTAATAACTACTTCATAAATTAAAAAGCTATATATTAGGCTTTCTTGAACAAGTATATACATTCCTCTAAATAAATCTATACTAAAGTATGCATTGCTAATTTTCTTTTGGTTTACCAATCTACCTGAAGCCGCTTCCTTATGTTTATTACTGATCCACTCTGTTAATTGATAAAGTCTTATATCCTTTCCATAAGAAAAGTCACTCATTTTATCCTGATAATAATTCAACTTACGATCATAGGCTGTATTTTCATCTCTCATAAGTAACTCTTTATTCTTTACCTTATTAAGAATCCAAATATTACTGCTTACACCTATTACTAGCAGTATAACAATTAAGGGGCTTAATTGTGCTATAATCACCCCTAATCCTATAATAGTCAGCCCCTTACTTAGAATGAGTTGTAAATTTCGAAGTATGCCTTCTACTCCCTCTTTATCACTAAATGAAACCATTCTAGCCTTTTCAAATAATTGTTGTATCTTGGGATCTTCCAAAAGATAATATCGCATCTGATAGGTTTTATTCATGAGGAGATCTCCAAAACAATCTGTTCTTGCCACACTAATCATACGATTATATTCTTTTTGTAAATATCCTACCCAAATATTAAGTCCCCATACTCCAAAGGCTAAGAAACTTAAAAGAATAATCATTTCTCTAATATCACGATCTTTAATAATACCTTCTAGTAATACCTTTGGAATCCAGATTTCAATTAATGGTACTATACTTGAAAAGATTACAATACTCATAAATAACACAAAAATCCTATGATTATACTGCCATAGGATTTTTATTAAATAAAATAAATTTTTCAAGAAATCTTTCTTTGTTTCCATTGTCTCCTCCTCTTAATTTTATTTTATTATCACCACAGCTACTTATTAATATATCATTTATTGGCTAAAAAATTCTTCTACATGATTAGTTAATCTTTCTATTTCATTATCTTGATTTAATATATATGTTTTTAATTTTATTTCTTTGGCAATTCTATCTCGTTCTTTCTCTAGCCTCTGACTTTCTATCTCATCTTTTCTATGACTTAGAACTGACCATCTAGCAGTATTTTCCATAGGAAATACAACTAATGCAATTACCTTTGATGATATAATAGCTTCTAAATATGCGATTGTTCTTTTTATATACTCTATCTCATCATCTACATTAACACATAAAATATATGCATCAGCTTGTGTCCCTAGTATGAGCTCATGCTGTGCTATAGGGTACTCTTTTTCCCCTCCTACTTGATTTGGGATAGTCTGTGACTGGGATCCGAATAAAATAATATCAGGATCTTTTTTCTCAATTGCTCCCATTAGACTGTTTACCATTTTTACAGCATCTATTCCTTTTACTTTGATATTAGATTCATATCCCATAGGGTAGACTGCATCAAATCCAAATAATAAGCCCGTGGGCTCTGTCCCCAACTGTCCTACTCTATAGCCCCTCTCCTGCATTTTTTTCCTTAATTTTAACTGTAATGTATATTTACCCTGTCTTGAACTAGTTCCAGCTACTCCAAGTACTGGCTTCCCTATTACATGATACTTATTTAAATATATTCCTTTATATTTATCTATCTTAGGGAATATGATTTTAATATCTTCTTTACCTGTAAGATATTCACTAATATCTGATAATGAATATATATTTTTTCTATTTTCTATACATTTCAAAATAAGCTCTTTTGCAATATCTTTCTTTAATACCTTTGATAATTCTTTAGTATGACCTAGTATAAATGTATCAAATCCCTCATTCCAATTAATTTTGTTTATATCTATTATCTCTGATATACTATCATTTTCTATTACATTAATCTTTTTTCCTACATTACCGGAATAAATAGTATCGTAAAATTGTATCTCTTCTAATACAGTTAAATCTTGAAATTTAGCTAATGCATGTATTTCTTTATTATAAGGAAATGCTTTAGCACTCTTTATTAAGAAATCTAATACTTGAATATTTTCACTTTGTAAATTTATTTCTTCATAAGCATTTTTATTTAATATTTTTATTATATCATTAAAATTTATATTTTTATTGTAATCTTCTAATATCTTTCCTATATATGCTGTAAAATATGGTGCTGTAAAACTAGCACCTGATACTATTTGTGTTTGATTATTAATCCAAGGTACTCTTTGTTCTCTTCCAAGTCCAGCATAATTTAATACCCCACCTTTAAAACTTTGATATGTATATTTATCCTTTATATCATGATTTGCATCTACCCCTATCACACATTCAAATGCTGCGGGATAGGATATTGCTCCACCATTATCGAATGCTGCTACAATAATTACTCCTTTTTCTACTATTAATTTACACACTTCCTCCATCTTATCAATATTATCACAGCACGTTACCCCTATACTTATATTTATAACGTCACATTCAACCTCATTATATATATACCATAAGGCAGAAATTAATACACTTTCACTACTTATATAATCATCTTCAATGACTTTTACTGGGTAGATTTCCGAATCCGGTAACTCTTTATGAAGTATATATGCAACACCTGTTCCATGTCCTAACTTATCTTCAGCCCCCTCTAATATTTCTATTCTTTCAGAAATATTCTCCTCTCTTATTGTTATTCCTCTCTCAAAATTTTTTTCCTTATTATTATTTCCTGTATCTACTACAACTATTCTAATTCCTTTTCCTGTTTTCCCTTTAAATTCTTCTAATTTCATATTAATTCCCCCCTAAAACTTTAGTATCTAGCACTTATATACAGCAAAGCACTAGATACTAAAAGTAATACTTTAAATTTATAAATTATCTCTAAGCATCTTTATTTCACTAACAACATTTATATGCTGCACCTTGACAACAATTTTCGTCGCCATCTCCAAACATTTTTAAAATATTTCTCTTTTTATTTACCTTAATTAATTTTTTCATCATCTACCTCCTTGAAATTTATAAATTTATTTTATTATGTAACTATTATTTAAAATATTAACAACATTTATATGCTGCACCTTGACAACAATTTTCGTCACCATCTCCAAACATTTTTAAAATGTTTCTCTTTTTATTTGCTTTTAATAATTTTTTCATCATGCACCTCCTTAATTACAATTATTACTCGTTAGTTTAACAACACTTAATTGCAGATCCTTGACAGCAATTTTCATCGCCATCTCCAAACATTTTCAAAATATTCCTTTTTCTATTTGTTTTAAGTAACTTTTTCATCACATACCTCCCTATATAAAATTTCTAAAATCGTTGATTTTACTGGATTTGTTGACTATCATAAATTTCATAAAAATATTTTTCATAGGCACTATATGCATCAAGTGCTAGCTAAAAAGTATTTGAGGTACAACAAAGAGAGCGTCTTTCATTTTCTCTATTTTGCGGTATCCTCCCACACCTCTTATGGCAACAACCCTCCCATGTCTAACTGGATCATCTGACTTCTCAGAGTCCTACATTCCTTCGTCCTGCCTGCCCATAAAGTGGGTGTCTTTTGTGCTCCTTTACTGAGTCATTGCTCTTACGGAATAATATCTGACTACCTGCTTTTTATGATTTTTATTAAGTCTAACTGTTCTTCCTATCAGCATAAGTCGGCATTTTCATGGACGCTTTCCCGACCTCTCTGGTTATCGGTTCTTTTCCTTAAGCGGCTACCGACTCTCCATGTCTTATAATATC
>JAVXGR010000057.1:0-6255 GCA_036657335.1 Clostridium sp.
AACAATAAATAATTATTTTTATATATACGAACTAAATATATAATAAATAGAAGCAGTTGTTCAAGCTAGTTTAAATAGCAATTAAGCATATATATTCCAACATTAGAAATAAGGCACTAATTATTTTATGAATAATAATCGGTATAATATAGTGTGCTAATCAAATGTGGTGGGAGTGAAGTGTTAATGATTGATATACAACAGATAAAAGATGATGAAATAGTTATAGTGGGTGTGAAATCTAAAGATTTTTTAGGAAATGCTACACTAAATGAATATGAAATTAAGAAATCAGAGAAAGGTTTTATAGTTGATTTTACTAAGGTTGGATTAAGAAATCAGAAATATAATGGTTCTATTGAGGTGGATAAGTTAATTACAAATATAAAAAGTGGAGATAGAAATGCTCAGTTAATAAACTTTATATGTGAAAATAGTGAAATAGTTGCGGAAACTTGTGATAGAGAATTTAAAATGAAATTAAAAGAGGTTATTTACTATAAAGTTATAAAGCAGGAGATTGGAGATAGTGATGGAGCAGAGGTTTAAGCAGCAGTTCCAGAGATGGGTTGATAAGTCAGAGGATAAAACAATAGATAAGATAGTATTAACTTCAATTGCTATATCTACTCTTATAACTTTATTGTTGTATTTTAGTACTTATAAAATATTATATTCCATTGAAATAGCAAGACATAGTAAAATACTATATTCATTAATTATAGTAAATGCAGTAGTTGTATTCTATATAAGCATGTTAGGTGATAAGGTATCTAAACCAGTTCATAGACCTAAAATATACTTATTTACAACTATTACGATAGCCGTGGCTACATATTCTTTATTAGCTGAGGAATTTAATAGCTTTTTTGTAGGTGCAATTGAAACATTAGTTGATATGACTGTAGTTCCATTATTTATAGTTCAAACTAATTCTAAGATATTAACAGTATTAGTACCATTTATTATAATAGCTGTAGGATTCTATAAGAGTTTGACTATAGCTTTCAAGGAAGAATATAAGGTGGATTTACAAGAATATAGGGTTGATTGGCTTGTTAGAAACGTAGAAGAATTAGATGATTATAATGTAGATTGTAAGATATGTGATGATTTTGCAACAGGAGAAGCTGTATATTTAACTGAAAAGCAGAGTTTTAGACATATGTTAGTTGCAGGAAACTCAGGTGCAGGTAAAACAAGTTTGGTGTTAAGACCGTATTTAGCACAATTATTTAATAAAAAGTCATTTTATAGAGAACAGTTGAAAGTGCTGACATTAGAAGCATTAGAAGAAGGTTTATGCTTTATAAATGCACCAGTAACTAATAAATATATAAATGATAATTTTTCAATGGATTTAATAACTATAAATCCAGGTATGAAGGATAGGTTTAATGAAAAGTTCAGCAAACTTATAATCGGTGAGAGAGCATCAGAGCATATTTTATTTAATGATATTGTAGAAGATGGAAGAACAATAATAGATTTAGACAATACAAAAGGCGCAAAAAAGACAACTATAACAATAAGGTGTTATTTATCAGGGGTTATAGATGATGAAATCAAACTTAATTATAATACTTCTGAATATAATAACTTGTTTACTAGAGAAAACTTTAAAGTAAAGATAGATGTTGGTCCTCTTGAAATTGAAAACGAGGAATCAGAAATTAAATATAAAAGGGCTATAGTGCTAGAAATTTCTAGTGAAAGTGGACTAAGTTCATATGAAGTTAGTATTATACAAGAGAGTGCAGGTAAAATAATATACAAAAATACAGGGGTAACTACTATAGCACCTGATGGTGGATTAGGTGAGCAAACATTAAAGATAGGTGCGGCCAATGGTGTTAAAGTTCATAAAATTGATCCTAAGATGGAGGAAATTAAGAAGGGCAGTATAGCAAAATATAATCCTATGATGTTAGGTGATCCAGAAAAGACTGGTGATATAATTGCATCAATTTTGACAGGTATGGAAGAAGGAGAAGTAAACCCATACTACAAGAATGCTGGGATTAGAGCTATTAGGAATATAGTTATTCTATTAAGGATAATGTATCCTATAGAAAATGATGGAAGTGTTCCAACATTAGAAGATGTATTAGAACTTCTTAACGACTTTGGAAGAGTTGAGAAGTTATCTAGAAATATGAGCAAAGATGAAAATTTAAAGAAGAGATGGAAATCAGTAATAGAATACTTTGAAACCTCATTTTATGAAATGCAGACAGATGAAAGGACAGGAAACAGGGTTAGAGGTACAAACTTTGGTGTTAAAAGAGCTAAAACTCAAGAAGCTGTTGCTGGGATTATTAATCAGTTAGATAACTTTATTGGTCGTGAGGAGATTAGATATATTTTATGTAATAGAACTGATGGACTTAATCTTGATGAAGTCTTAGAAAATGGAGAGTGTATTGCAATTGCAACAAGACAAGCAGAACTTGGGGATGTTATAGGTAGAGCATTTGCTTTATTCTTTATAATGTCATTACAGACAGCTGTTTTATCAAGGTATAGTGAAGATGAAGCTGCAGAAATACCTTATGAAATTGTAATTGATGAATTCCCATTTTATTTAAATGACCAATCAAAGATATTCTTTACTTTTAGTAGAAAGTATAAGTGTTCAGTTACTTGTGTCATTCAAAATATAGCGCAGTTAAAAGAGCAAAGTGATATGTTCAAGGAAATAATACTAACTAACACAAATACTAAGGTTATTTTACCAGGAGCTAATGTTGAAGATCGTATGTATTATACTGAAATGTTAGGGTTTGAAGATGTTTTTGAAGTGAAAACAGGTATTTCATCTACTCCTTTATTCTCGGACCAAGCAAGGTATATGGAGTCTAAAAGTGGAACAGTTACTGAAAAAAATAGAGTATCTAAAGAAAAATTAGCAACATTAGAGTTTAAAAATTGTTATTACTCTATTACTGATACTAAAGGTAAGCTAAAAATAGGCAAAGGAACGCTTGATTTTTTAAAATTAGATAAAACTAATACTACAGTAAGTAAGGAATATGATTTCAGAAAATATTTGAAGTGTATAAACGAAAATATTGTACAAGCTAATGAATCAAATGTTATAAAAAAGTCTGAGAAATCAGGTGTTAAGGAAAAAATAAATTATTCAGAGTTAATTGATAGCTTAAATGGAGAAGAAGATATTGAATTCTTAGAAGGTGGATTTGTAGAAACTATTGATAATCAAGATAACAATAAGTCTGAAATAGTTGAAGAAGAAAATATAGAAGAAACTCAAAGGGAAAAGGAAAGTGATAGTATTACTGTTATTAATCCAAATGAGTTAAGCTCGGATATGTTTGACAATGAGATTGAAGGCAATGCATTTCCTCAATTCATAGAAAGTGATCCTAGTAAGTCAGTAGATTTGAGAGAGAATATTATTAGTGATAAGAAGGAGGGTGTTACTTGTGGGGAAATAGTGAAAAAGTCAGAGAATATCATTCAGTGTAAGAGCGAACAGATTGAAAAGGTAATAGTTGAAGATAAAATGAGAAAATTACTAGTTAATCTACATAGGAAATTATCTAGTATTTCAGCTGAATCTTGGGATTTAAATAGCATTGATAGCTTAATAAAATATGGTGGTAAAATAGAGAGAGTTTCTATTTCTAAGGAAGTTGCTAATATTATTCATCTGAATTCTAAAGCGGATAACTTAGCAATAGCATTAATTAATAAAAAAAGTAGTAGCGATGTTCTTTTGGTATATAAGGACGTAGATAAACTAAAGGTACAGAAGTATATAAAAACAAAGGAAAATAACATAAGTTGTGAATCTAAAGAAAAAGATGATTTTATTAATTTGAAAATAAAATCTAGGTAAGTATTCACCGTAGGAGATAGTATGGCAGCGAAGAAGAGCAATAAAGATAAAATGGTAGAAATACTAATTAGTTATGTAAGACACTATAGAGTTAGAGTAAATATGACACAAAGAGATGTTGGTAGGTATATTGGAATTACTGAGCAAAGATTTGCTTCCATTGAAAAAAATAAGCATAAAACTAATATTTTAAAATGTATTAAGATGGCAGAGTGTTTAAGTACAAAGGTTGATGAGCTATATAAGATAGTTAAAATAAGTGAGGATCAATATAATAAAATTAAATGCTTTGACTTATCTGGAGAGTACTCAAAAGAGCTGAAGGAAGCACATGAAACCTTAGATAAAAATAAGGGTGGACAGATGCATATTTCAAAAGAAGAATTGGACAAACTACGTAGTTTAATTTATAAGAATAGTATTTTGAGATATGGTAATGTAATTGAATCAGCTCAATGGGAAAAAATTAAAAATAAGATTTAATCATATAAAGGCATGCTCAGATTATGGGCATGCCTTTGCTTATAGAATATCTGTATAACATATGTAAGAATCAAGTTTTAAAGCTGATTTAATAGAGTTAACCATAGTTCTATTTAAGATATCAATAGCAATATGAGATATATCTTCATCAGCAACAAGATAAATACTATCTGTTGTTATATCGGTTATATAAATTTTCTTTTTATTTTTCAAGTTGAAATCTTCTATATTTTTATATACAGCTAGTATTGTTGATTTTATAATCTTTGAGGATATGTAGTTCAATCTAGTGTGAAGTGGTGAAAATGGTATATGCTCTATTAGCTTCACATCATAGCCTTTATAAGTTTCTGAATTAAATATATCTATTGCATTAATAAGTTCTGGTAAGTTCTCCTCAATAAATTCTAAAAAAACTATAATATCAGCATCGAAGAGTAAAGTTGATTTGTGTGTATATAAATAATTTTTAATATCTTCAGTTGAAGTGAATTTACAGATATATGCTTCTAAAACCAATAAAGTTGTAGTTATTAATCCTATTTCTAAGTCTGGATTTAAAGTTTTTATATAGTTAACTAAGTTGTTATCTGAATCACCAGGAACTATATAGTCTTTAAGTCTTAGGATATTCAATAAACTATTAAAGTATATATCAGGAAAAGTCCCTCTGATAATATTAGCGTTATTCCTTTGGACAATATAGTTAAATGGGTAGTTGTTGCTAATTAAACCATTTAGACTATATGAGCGTGGAGTATAGTTTTCTATGCTTAAAGTTTGTAATGAGTTTACTTCGCAATATTTCTTATATAGATTTAGGAAGTCTTCATCTGAGATGCCTTCATATAGAGAAATAGGCAATTCAGTATTCTTTTCAAGATAATCTAATAAAGTGGGTTTATTAATATGAAATTCATCTATAGATATTAGTTCACCTAAATATGACTTCAACTCGAGTTCTTTATTTTTAAGAATCAGCCCATCATTTAAAGCTAAACTTCTCATATACGATCTGTAATCAATTAGATATAGATCTCTTTCTTTATTTATGTAGCTAATATATGAATGATTATTAATAATATCAAATAACTTTTTGTAAATAGGAATTAAAGCTCTATAACAGTTTAATTTAGATTTATTAAAAGTATTGGAGGCAAACATAGTAACAAGCTGATCAATACTCTTAATGTCTTTTCCATAAAGTATTTTAATGACAAGAGTAAGGGGCATTGTAGTTTCATCTGAGTATTTGAAAGAAATCTTTAAAGGTTTTGGTATATTAGATATTAATTTAATAAGTGCTATATCATTACAGTTAAAGCATAACCCATCTGAAGTAATATATTTAAATGTAGAATCATCAGGGTATATTACAATAAACTTTCCACTCATCAATTTATAGTGATAGTTTTTGAAGTTCTCATTAGTTAGTTCTATTGTTTCAATGGGAGAGTTATCAATCTCAATTTTATTAAGTAACTGAAAACAGCTATCCTTTATTCCATCTGAATGGTTAATCTCTTTATAGTTTTTCATATCTGAATCATTTAACCCAGCTTCAAATTCGTCATAATTAAAAATATTACCCCTGATTTTATTCATATTAAGCACCTCATAGTTGATTTATTCACTTTTTATTATACCCAGAAAGATTAGAAATATTAAGTAATTAAATAATAATTTTAAATAATTTTAAGTAATAATAAATAATGCTAATTCAGAGTGTGATTACTAGTTTATAGTTAATAGATAAATTAAAGTATAGAAATATATATAATTTAATTTATCTAAAAATTTAGGAAAAGCTACTTTAGGTACTAATGCTTTTTCTAATATTTTTTCATAGATAGTATCAGAGCCAAAAATACCAGCAGGAGTATAGTGTCTATGTTTCCAAAGAACAGCTG
>JAVXGR010000058.1:0-5197 GCA_036657335.1 Clostridium sp.
TGTGAGGTTTTTCCTATTAATTTTGAAAACTCCCCAATAGAATAATATTTCATTTATATCACCTCTTGAATTTAATATAACACAAACATTATTTAAATTCAATATATATTTATAGATTTTTATATAGTTTTCTCCATCGTTAGTTAACCCCTGTTTTTAAAGATGATTATATTACTTCCTCATAACATATATAATTTTTTTTAAAAATCACTGTTACCCATAGCTTCCATTTTCTTAGACTGCTCTTCAGTTATTAATGCATCTATTACTTCTTGTATCTCACCATCTAGAAATTGTTCCAACTTATAAAGAGTTAATCCTATTCTATGTTCTGTTACTCTTCCTTGTGGATAATTATAGGTCCTAATTCTTTCACTTCTATCACCAGTACCAACTTGACTCCTTCTATCATCAGCTATTCCCTTACTTCTTTCAGCTTCCGCTAGTTCATATAATCTTGAACGTAAAATCTTCAATGCCTTTTCTTTGTTCTTAAGCTGTGATTTTTCGTCCTGACATGATACTACAAGTCCTGTTGGAATATGAGTCATTCTTACAGCAGAGTCTGTAGTGTTAACACATTGACCACCATTCCCAGATGCTCTAAATACATCAATTCTCAAATCATTTGTGTTAATGTCTATTTCTACATCATCAACTTCAGGTAATACAGCTACAGTAGCTGTTGATGTATGTATTCTTCCACTTGATTCAGTATCTGGAACTCTTTGTACTCTATGCACTCCGCTCTCATATTTAAATTTACTGTATGCACCATCACCTTTAACCATAAATACAACTTCTTTAAATCCACCAATATCAGTTTCATTAGAATTCATAACTTCGTATTTCCAGTTTTGTTTTTCAGCATACTTTACATACATTCTAAATAAGTTAGCTGCAAATAGTGCTGCTTCATCTCCACCAGCTCCACCTCTGATTTCTATGAAAACGTTTTTTGAATCATTGGGATCTCTAGGCAATAATAATACCTTCAGTTCTGCTTCAAGCTGATCCTTATTAAGTTGTAATTGCTTCAAATCTTCTTGAATCATATCTCTCATTTCTCTATCATTTTCGATTTCAAGCATTTCCTTATTTTCTTGTATACCTTCAACGGCACTCTTATATTCCCTATATTTCATTACTATTATCTCAACCTCAGAATGTTCTTTGCATAACCTTTGCCATTCTTTTTGGTTTGACATAACATTTGGGTCACTAATTTTTATTGAAAGCTCTTCATACTTGCTTTCTAAAAAGTTCAATCTATCTAGCATGCTATTATCACTCCGTATCTATATTTTAACATTGTATTATTATATCATAAGTTTTTGCACTTCTCAATAAACCATAACCCTCTTAAAGAAGGTTAAATGCATTGATATTTTTACTTTTAATGTAATTATTCACTGTTTTGGTAAAAAACCTATGACTACTCTATGATTTCCTCCAAAGTCCTTTAAACTGTAAATTCCCACAAATCCATTTTCATTTAATATGTTTATAACATCATTTCTTTGATCATATCCTATTTCATAAGCTAAAACTCCACCACTTTTCAAGACCTTTAAGCTCTGTTTAGTAATTTTTCTATAAAACATTAATCCATCATCCCCACCACAAAGTGCTATATGTGGTTCATGATCCTTAACATCCTTCATTAAACTTTCTATAACTTCTGTTCTAATATATGGTGGATTAGATACTACTAGATCAAATTTCTCATTTTTTTCTAATGCACTTTTAAGCAAATCGCTATACTCTACTGTAGCTCTTGAGCTTAACCCTAATTTTTTTATATTAAGTTCTGTTACTTCTAGTGCTACTTTATCAATATCATATGCCTTTAATGTCACATCTTTTATAAATGTACAAATAGAAATTCCTATTGCTCCACTACCAGAGCATAAGTCACAGATCTTACTATATCCCCTATCTTTTATTATTCTTAAAACCTCTTCAACTAATACCTCAGTATCCGCTCTTGGGATTAATACACCTTTTCTTAGAAGTATATTTATTCCCATGAATTCAGTTTCTCCTAGAATATATTTTATAGGCATTTTTTCTTTTCTTAACTTTATCAAACTTAAAAATTCTTCTTCCTCTTTTTGTGTAAGTTCCTCATCTCTATTCATAATTATAAATATTTTTTCTTTTTTTAAAACCTTACACATTAATAATTGTGAATCCAATACATAGCTATGTATTTTTTCTCTTTTAAGTATCTCATTAGATTTTATTAGAGCTTCTCCTATATTCATTTATGCACCTTTCTTATAGTTTTAGTAAGTTCTATTTCATATTAATTCAAGATTAAATTAGAGATATAGTTTATCTCTTTTCTAATATCTATTCTATTCCCTCAGCTACCTTTAAAGAAAGTATTGCCACTTCTAACTGTTTTAAGTCCGGCTCCTGAGTTGTTAGCTTTTGAAGCATTAAACCTGGATAAGACATTATCTTGCTTATTTTACTTTCACTTTTACCCATCCATTTAATAATTTCATATGTTATTCCTGAAACTATTGGTAGTAGTAAAATTCTAAAGAAAATTCTTTCTAAATATCCTCCCCAACCCGTAAATGTAAATAGTATAATACTTACTATCATAACTAAAAACATAAAATTAGTACCACATCTAGGATGAAGTCTTCCAAATTTAGCTGCATTTTCCGGTGTTAACTCCACACCATTTTCATAGCAAAATATAGTTTTATGCTCTGCACCATGATATTGGAAAACTCTCTTTATATCTTGCATTTTTCCAATTAAATAAATATAAGTGATAAATATGGTAACCCTTATACATCCTTCAAGTATATTAAGTCCTAAAACATTTTCAAATCCTATTTTTTTAAATATATTAGCAGCCGTTGTTGGTAGTATAAAAAATAATACTGTTGAAAATGCCACAGATAAAATTAAAGATACATATATTAGTACATCTCCTGTTTTGTCCTTAAAAACTCTGTTCATCCACTTATCAAATTCACTTGGCTCCTCATCATCTTCAAAAAAAGTTGATGAATAGTTTAATGCCTTTATACCTACAACTAAAGATTCTATTAAATTTACAAAACCTCTTATGAAGGGAAGCGCCAGTAATTTATACTTTTTACCTAAAGGATAGATTTCATCCTTTTTAACTGCTATCTCACCATCAGGCTTTCTTACAGCAATAGCTATTGCTGACTGACCTCTCATCATTACCCCTTCAATAACAGCCTGACCCCCAACGTTTATATTCTTACTCACACCGCAACCGTTGCCAAAACCTTGTAAAACTTTATAAAGCTTGTTTAATTCCCTGTTCAATGTGTCCGATTTTGCTAAAAGCTACTTTCCTTTGATATAACACTCCGAGGGCTTAACTTCCCATACAACACATGGTACACCTCAGTCATAATTGTTTAAGTAATTATACTGAATATCTACTAAGATTTATACTTGCATTATAATATCTATCTATAGCACAACCACAATTCTCACAGACATAACTTCTTTCACATAGTGTTTCCATAACTACTCTCGAAGGCTTGGTTTTCACTATGATGCTCGTAGCTTGGTGTAAGTGATTAACTCTTATATTAGCTAATCTCCTATGAAGTAATCTTACTTGCTTTTCAAGTTTTGCAATGTTCTTGGTTTTGACATACTCCTTTCCTTTTTTATTTTTTCATACTTATTTGAACATTGTCTTTGTTTTCTTTTTAAAGTCTTTTTTAACTTTTTATAAGCTCCGCAACCATCTTTAACAGCCCCTTTTTAATATATATGCTCTGTATTTTTTTCTATCAATACTATATAAACCACCTAGTATAATTATTAAATAGCTTTTTCAAGTTAAATCATATTTCACATTAAATTTCTTTTCATTGAATTTTTCCCATATATGCTACTTTATTTAGTCAGATTTTTTTCTTACTAAAATACATGTCTTTATATTTCAAATAACATTCTGCACATACCGATTTATACTCTACAGCATCCCCATTATCTATAAGTACTTGGTTACCATTAAAAACTACCTCACCATTTATAATTCTACCATTAAAAATACCTTTTTTACCACATTTACAAATAGTTTTTAATTCTTCTAAGCTATGCGCTATTAATAATAATCTAGTACTACCTTCAAAACCCTCTGCTAAAAAATCAGTCCTTAGACCATAACATATAACTGGTACATCTAATTTTACAACCACCTCTAAAAGTTCATCTATTTGTTTAGTTTTTAAAAATTGTACCTCATCTACTAAAATACAATGGCTTTCGCCATTATTAGTTTTATACTCAATCAAGCTCTCATATATATTATCCTCTTCAGAAATAAGTATATCTACTTCCCTACTTATCCCTAGCCTTGAAACAACTTTATCATTTCCCTTTGTATCAATCTTTGGCTTAAGTACCACTACTTTCATTCCACGTTCTTCATAGTTATGTGCAACCTGAAGAAGATTTGTAGATTTACCACAATTCATAGCCCCATATCTAAAGTATAATTTACTCATTTAAATTTACTCCTTAGTTTTAAAACCTAGTAACTATAATTAATAAAATTTCTTAATTAATTATAGTTAATTTGTCCCTAAATAACAATAGAAGTATTTAATAATTTAAATCATTATATTGACTTGAATTATTCATATATGTTAAAATATAATGGTTGATGACGGTATGCATTAAATTTCTTAAAAGAGGTGAAAGCATATGAAAAAAGATTTACATCCAAATTACCACGTAGACGCTGTTGTTAAGTGTGCTTGTGGAGAAACTTTCTTAACTGGTTCTGTTAAAGAAGAACTTAAGGTTGAGGTTTGCTCAAAATGCCATCCTTTCTATACTGGAAAGCAAAAGTCTATAGACGCAGGTGGAAGAGTAGACAGATTTATGAAAAAGTTCAATATCAAGATGGACTAATTCAAAGATTTACAGGAAAGAAACTACGGTTTCTTTCTTTTTTTATATAAAAATTAAATAGAGAATATATTTATTATTAAAATAAACATATTCTCCTTAAACTTAATTGTATTTTAAATTAAAATAATTTATTTTAATTTAAAACATTTTATTTTTATTTTTTAATTTTGGTTTTTTTATCTTTTTATCTCTTTATAAATCTGGGCGTAAAACCACTATCCTTTTAAGGTAGCGGATGTAAGCCCTAACCTTGGTTTTGTATATACTT
>JAVXGR010000059.1:0-4702 GCA_036657335.1 Clostridium sp.
AATACGCAGATGTAGCTCCTATACTAATTGCAGCTACCACAACCAATGCTAATGCCTTTGATACTAATCCTCTTTTATTTTTCATAATAAAACCTCCAAATTTTTCAGTATTTTTATTAATAATCTCTAATAATACATATATATTATTTTTTAAAGTTCTTAGGTAAAAAATTGCATATACCTAAGATAACTAATACACCTACAGCAATAATCATACCTTGCTTAGTTTGCATATATACACTTATATAACCAAGTACAGGTATGCTATATTCAGCTCTCCCTATTAAGTCTTTAAATTCTACTGGATTAGTATCCGTAAAATTATTTGCATCACCCTTTGTTATAAAGTATTTATCCTCTGTATTTATTTCAACTACTCTATGTGTTGCTATCTTCCCCTGTTGTCCAGATAATTTAAAACTTATGGCTTCATTTATACTTATCTCATCTGGAGTAAGGCTTTTTACAAAGACTATACTTCCAACATGAAATTCTGGCTCCATGCTTCCACTTAAAACTGTGTAAGTTTCATAACCAATAAGCTTTGGTATCAACAGGACCCCAGCTACTATAATCATAATTACCAAAACAATTGTTACAGCTATATCCCATATTTTTTTTAACACTGGAGTCCTCCTAGAATATATTTTAGTACTCAGTTGTTATATTATTAACTACTGAAATTTTTACTTAAGTACAAAAGTGTTTTTAACCACATCTGTATGAGAAAAATATTTTTCATTACCTTTTTTATTTATAAAAGTACCCATACCTTCACGATTTTTTAAATTAGTTGTTGAGTTTCCTTTGTCCTCATAACCCATATAAAAGTTCATCGCTTGTCCATATGTTTCAGCCTTGCAAGACTTACTAGTATCAACGGAATTACTCTCAAATTTATAACGTAGGGTATCAAGTTCAGTTAATCTATATTTACCCTTTTTAAGCCCATTGAAAGTTATATACTTTGTTGCTGTAGTCCCATCGTAAATATTGTTACCTTCTTCAAATCTAATTACATCATAAAGTGTTTCAATAGTCTGCTCATTGGCATCTAATCTTTCTAACTTAAAATTAAAGATTGGATCCCCATGAGGAAACCATATGTCCTTAGTATCTATGGTTTTATTTACAGTAATTTGCCCACTAACAACCTTAATATCATATTGACCTACTACATATGTCTCTTCTACTTTTATCCCACCACTGGTTCCCTCTGAAATAGTTCCAGTGGACTTTGGTGTAAATGTTACTCTTAACTTATAATTAAGATCCTTATTTAGGCTAAGTGATGCCTTCTCATTTAAATCATTAATAGTAGTAACTCCATCTGATTCAAACCACTGATAATTAAATGTTCCTGTTGGCTCTTTTCCTAAAAAACAATTAGGATTTCCCTGAGTAAACATTTCCTCTTTAACCCCATCTACAGGGAATTTTTCTCCAAAGAAAATACTTTCTTGCTTATCTATAATGCTTAAATTCACTGGTACATTTACAGTTGGCTTAGAAAATTCTTTCAGAATTACATTTCCCTTGTATATTGCTGAATCTAGTGCAATATTTGTTGGAATATCATTTCCACCTATGAATTTATCCTTAGCCTTTATAATAATGTCCTTTGACCACTTATTTATAGACGTATTTCCAGCTTCTATATATGGTATAAATTGATTATTCCATTGAATGTACCAATTACCACTTGTATCCTGATTAGCTTCTACATTTGGCTGTCCTTTGATAGATGCTAGCCACTCAACTGTTGGCTCAAAGCGTGGATCCAAATAATCCTTTATAGTAATATTTTTAAGTCCGCTTAACTCATAATTGGTAATACCTACGTCATCATAGACTCTCACATTCTCAAGACTTGTCCAAGCTTTAAGTGTAATCTTATATGAACGATTAAGATTATTACTAATCTCTACCTTAGTAGAGGTCTTTTCTTGATTAAGCTCCTGTGCTAAGTTTATAATATCAACAGTTGGTAGAGGAAAACTACCAATATTATTTCCTGTTTTATCATAAACAGCTGATATTCCATTAATATTAGTTGGTAAATCTTTTCCATAAACGCTAGCATCCTTAGGTTTGATAATTATAGTTCCTTTAAAGCCCTCGGTTCCAGGTTTTATTGTTTCTGTCCATATAACTACTTGATAGGTAACTCCACCCTTAATCTCTGTTGTTACCGTAGCACCCATAGCTCTCAATTCTTTTATACTTTCTTGTGTAATTATAAACTTAGGATCTATATAATCCTTTATTTTACATTTTTCTAGGCTTGTTCCTGTTTCTGATGAAATTTCATTAAATATTTTATCTAAGTCAGTTGCCTCACTACAGTTGAAAAAATAATCCTTTGGAGGCTGAACTGAATTATCCTTAGGTGTTGCTACATTTCTCATAAAATCTTGAACTTTTTTTTCGCTAAAGTCTTGCTCATTAAAAATACCTATAGAATATAAAACTGCCTTAGTGGGACTACTTTTTAAAGTTCTAGCACTATTTTCTGCTGCTGCAATAAGTGTATCCATTGCAATTGCACCACCACTATCACTACCCTCTGGTCTACCATCAGTAAGTAATACAACTATCTTTTTCCTTCCATTATTCTTTATAGGGTCAAGTGCCTTTACAGCCTCTGCCATTCCTAAATCAGTTCTCGTAACACTTCTAGGTTGTAAAGCATTTATTACACCTTTAATTTCATCTACCTTTGGCTGTGTATCTAAGTCTTTAAATCCGTTAGTTTCATTTGTTACACTATCTGAAAAGGAAATAATATCCACTTTAGATTTCTTACTTTTTTTTGCAAGATTATCAATGAACATACTGGCCGATTCTCTTAAAACATTAATTTTCTTTTTAGGAATTCCTTCAAAGAATTCATACTGTTTCTTACTTCCTTTTACACCCTGTTTAGGTTCTACATCCATGTTGGTACTTCCATCCTCGTTTTGATAATACCAATCATTTTTTCCATTATTCCAATTAATACCCTTTACCTCTGCTATCCTACCATTATCTAATTTAATAACATATTGTACATAAGGGGTATATACACTTTTTCCGTTTTCATCATGGGAAAGTTCATAAAAATCATGTAGCTCTATTCCTTCGCTATTTATCATTCCATAACCACTTACAGCATAGTCTGCTTGATGACTTTGACCATTATTGTCATAATAGACCCAACAACCTTGAGCATCCCAGTATGTAACGGGGATGTAATTTTCACTATCTCCTCCACCAATACGAACATAGTAGTCATCACGGGTAGTATCTACCCTCTTATATACTTCTGATGTTTTTTTAGTACTAAATATATCCTGCTTCATACTTCCTGAAACATCTAAAATAAGCACTACATCTGATGGTTGTGCTACAATCTCAGATTGAACCTTTGCAGTTAAATCCAACTGATACTCTGGATTTTGATTATCAAAATCCACAACATTTTTAACAGTTTTGTCAATGCTTAATCCTGGCACTGGCCTTACTATAGCCCCTACTGTACCCTTTGTATCCTTCCCCTGAGCTTTGTTGCTTATATCTTCTGCGTAAACATTAGCAAAAACAAAACTTATAATCATAATGCATGCTAGACTAAAGGAGAACATACGCCTTCGTTTTTTCATATTTTATCACCCCTAGATCCTAAATCAAATCTAATAACCTTAGACTTAATTTAAATTTTTTCGTAATTAATAACATTAATTTCTAAATCTAAATAAATTCTTATAGGCCGTATTTAGGTTAACATTATAACATATACGGATTAACAATAAGCATTCATATAAATTGTAGTACTTTTGTATGGTGTTGTAAATAAGTTTTTGGAATGATTATTGCTTTAATGGTTTTTTTTGGTTTTTAAAGTATTATTTTAACTTTTTTTAGATTAATTTATAACTATTTAACTACTTATATTGATTTTAAAATATCTACAGGTAAATAGCAATAGGCTTTTGCAAAAAACTTCTTTTAAACCACAATAAGTAATTTTTTTTGTGATTATAGCTGGAAAATAGATATATACACTCAATTTTTACTCTTTCAGGCTATTCTTCTATGAAATACATTTTCATCACCTACCTTTTTCTATACCTCTTTTTCTTTTATAGCACTTGGTAGGGTATTTTTTTTTAGTCACAAAGTAAAAAAGGAATTGTAATAAAATTGATTAAAAATCAATTCCATACAATCCCCTTGTAATTCAATATTAAACTATGCTTTCTTACTATTTTTTCTTTTTACTATAACTAATAAAATAACCACTCCACTAATTATACTTACTGCTAAATTTAAAACCATTGGCCATCTATCTCCTGTAACAATATTGTTACTTATATCCTTTTGAACATCACATGAAAAAATCCATTTTACCTTTGCTGCTGAATTCTCATATTTATTCCCTAGGTTTTCTGGAACAGATAATGTTGCTATAATTTCACCACTTGAATCCTTTTTAAATTCACCAAGTAAAATATTACTTGTCATTGATCCAATTTCACCACTTTTATCTGATGTAATTCCTGAAGCTGGTCCTGAATAAATCACCTTATCTTCTAATCCAGGAGATTTTAAATTAAGTGTAAGTGATAGCATCTTAATCAATTCCTCTGATACATTTTGTAACTCCTTTGTTTCAAAAGATTTTTCATCTGCTGGCTCTGCACGAAGATATAACTTTATAGTG
>JAVXGR010000060.1:0-3501 GCA_036657335.1 Clostridium sp.
TTAATGTGCAATCTGGAGCTAGTACATATCCTCCTTTAAAATACTTCATTTCCTCTATGAGTATTTTTGCTTCATTGAGCAATATTCATAGGGGAACCCGCTGTTATAAATATACCCTTCCCCTGCTTATGTGATATTCTATTAGAATCTATATAAGGTATAAGTGGTACTCTATCAATTTTTTCACCTTTTATTAATTTTCCTACTCTATCTATACATTGAATATCATCTTCATTCATACACTATATTCCCCTTCATATATTTATATTTGCATATAAAATAAAAACCTCTGTGGCAATGATTTTTACACACAGCTACAGAGGTCTAATTATTATTTTAAAATTTCTGCATTAATAATCTGAAATATGCACACCTGTATCTTTATAATATTCCTCAACTACCTTTTTTGTCTTTTCACCTTGTAAAAGTTTTGATAATATCTTAGCCCATTTTGCATCTTCATTCTTTTTATCTGTAACTAAGGATATACCATATTTCCTACCTATTTTAGATGGATCCATGGCTAGAGGTTTCATCTCATATCCTGCTAATTCCATATCATATGGATATATTATAACCATATCAACATCAGGTAAACTTGATGGAATCATAGCTGTATCTAATTCTGTTATTTCTAAATTATATTTATTTTCTTCTACATCTAGTTTACTATAAACTTCAAGTCCAGCCTTAAGTTTTACAAGTCCAAGATCCTGCATAAGCAACAGAGCTCTTGTTCTGTTTGTTGCATCTGAAGAAATAGCTATTTTCATACCTTCTTTTACTTCATCTATTTTAGTTATCTTCTCAGAATATAATCCCATATTAGAATAAAATATAGATTCCCCTATAGCAACTAAATTTGTACCCTTATTTTTATTGAATTCAACCATATAAGGTACATGTTGATAGAAATTAGCATCTAAGGTTCCTTCTGAAACTGCAATATTCGGAGCCACAACCTCTCCAGCAAACATTTTTATTTCAATTTTATACCCTTCTTTTAAGAACTCATCCTTCACTGAAAGAACCATATCTTCAAGATCCTTATCACATGTACCTATTTTAATAGTTTGTACACCTGAATCATTACCTTCCTTTACATCTGCCTTTCCTTTAGAACATGCACTAACAGTGAGACACATACTTACCAACAAAATCATTGTAATTAATCTTTTAAATTTCATAATTTTCTCCTTCTTTTTAAATTATATATACCTATTTCAATCTCTTGTATATTACACTTCCTATACTTTGTATTCCCTGAACCATTATGACTAATATAAAAACAGTCCCATACATTACAAAATCATTAAAGCTTTGATAACCATATATTATAGCTACAGATCCTAAACCACCTGCACCCAATGCTCCAGCCATAGCCGAAGACCCTACAATAGATACTGTGACAAGTGTTATGCTTAAACATATAGATGGTATTGCTTCCTTAAAAATTACCTTGAATATTATTTGCATATCTGAGGCCCCAAAGGATTTTGCCGCTTCAATCATACCTCTATTAACTTTTCTCAAATCTACCTCTATAACCCTAGCTACAAAGGGAGATTCCACCATTACTAGCGGAAGTATGGCAGCTTGCATTCCTATGGTTGTACCAACTACAGCTCTAGTAAATGGCAATATTGCTATTGCTAAAATCACAAAAGGAAATGACCTTAAAATATTGGTAACTACATCTAAACTTTTATATATGTATCTATTAGGTCTCAACCCATCCTCTGCAGTAACAACAAGAATAGTTGCTAAGAATATACCTATTATAGATGCATAAATAGTTGCAAATACTACCATATACATAGTTTGACCCAATGCTGGAATCATTATTTCATTAATTATCCTGCTCATATTATCCATTACTTGTCACTTCCCATTTCAAATGATTTTCACATAAATATTCCTTTATTACTTCAAAGTCTTTCTCATGAATATTTATAATAGAAACTCCTATTTCATCATCTCTGAACTTTTCTAAATTAGAGTAAATTATATATATATCTACTTTGGATTCTTTAATTATTTTAGAAAGCGTATTATTGCTTCTTATATCCTCATCTTTAAATAGTATTCTAATAGTTATTCCTTTTTTTATAATAACCTCAATATCTTCCCCTAAAAGTCTCTTTAAGCAATCAGGTTGATCCAGAAATAGATTTTTCACCTCATCACATGCCGCTATAGTGCCATTTTCTATGATGGCAGCCCTATGACAAATAGCACGTATAACTTCCATCTGATGCGTCACAAGAACTATTGTTATGTTTAATCTTTCATTTATTTCTCTTAATAAGGCTAGAATAGATTTTGTGGTTTTAGGATCTAATGCAGATGTTGCTTCATCGCATAAAAGTATCCTAGGATTTAATGCTAGTGCCCTGGCTATAGCAACTCTTTGTTTTTGACCACCACTTAATTGGCTTGGTTTTTCATAAAGCTTATCTTCTATACCAACTAATTTAACAAGTTCCTTAACTCTTTTATCTATATCTTCTTTACTGTACCCCCAACATTCCATAGGTATAGCTATATTTTTATAAATATTTTGTCTTTCTAAAAGAGAAAAATGCTGAAAAATCATCCCCATATTTTTTCTATGCTCTCTTATTTTACCTGAAGATTCAATCTTTATCTCTATACCATCTATAAGAATCTTCCCCTCTTCATACTCCTCTAGTAAATTAATACATCTTAATAAAGTAGATTTACCTGCTCCACTTTTACCTATTAATCCAAAAATTTCTCCCCTGTTTATATCTAAAGATATATCTTTCAATACATTTAATGAATTAAATGACTTATTCAAGGTATCTATTTGTATCAATACATCACCCCTTCATGAAGTACTATAATCTAAACCTGGTTGAACCAACTGACTATATCCTCAAATATATTTACCTTTTATAACAAATTGTTTAAAAGTTATTTTCTAAAAGATAACTTTTAAACTTCTCACATTTTATTTGCGTTATTATATATGGTTTTACATTTTCATGTATATTTCTACAGTATTATATATGTTTATATGTTTTTTACTCCTTCGTTATTGTATAATATTCACACTTTTTTATCAATTCAAAAAACTAATAGTTCATATGACTTTCATAGTATTTATCTATAGTCCAATAAAAGTTATCTCATATCTAAGTTTTATATTCCACTTAAAACTCAACTTCTCATTCCACTACAGCCTAATACCTAAACTATAACTAATAGTACTAGTAATAATAAGCACTATAAAAAGCAATATTTAGTCTTATAAAAAGCCCATTAAATAGACTTTATATCTATCTAATGGGCTCTTAATTTAAAAATTTTGATTTTGAAAATCTAGGTATTCAAAGAGATTCTATATTTTGTTAAGTGTTTCCATAACTACCTTTGATGGCTTGGTTTTCACTATCATACTCCTTTCCTTTTTTATTTTTTTCATACTTATTTGAACATTGTCTTTGTTTTCTTTTTAAAGTCTTTTTTAACTTTTTA
>JAVXGR010000061.1:0-3042 GCA_036657335.1 Clostridium sp.
CCTCACTTCCTATACGATTGTAATAGCAAATAGCCAACATTCTCTGTAACCCATCCATTTTAGGTAATATTATTTTTCTATTACAATAATCTAATAATGCACTCTCTGCATCTTCTATGATCATAAGTAACAATTCATCCTGGGCATTATCTTTAATACCTAGTCTTATCTTTAATTTTTCTAGCTGTACCATTTAAACACCTCCAATTATTAAAGAAAGAGAGGTATTATCCTCTCTTAAACACTAGCTTTTTTAACAACGAATTTAATTGCCCCGTGCTTTTTATTCAGAATGAATACATCTTCAAAAGACTCTTCAAAGTATACATACTTACCTTGTGACAATGCACTTGGAGGTTGAGCTTGTGCAAATTCATAGCTAACTACAGGAAGCACTGAACTTGGATGCACTAACATCATTGCGATATCCTTTGCACCTATATCAGCTTTATATCCTACACCAAAAGTGTATGCTGTTTTCATTAAGGCCGATGGTACTGAGATCATTTCAACTTCATCTAATCTATTAACCTCTCTATTTAATGCCTTATCCCCGTTTGCTCTAACAATTCCTACTGCATTTTTAAATAATGTCTTAGTAAATGTGTCTACATAAAGTATTCTACCATTTGCAGGCACTAATGACTCGTCCATCTCTTCCATTAACTTATCAAATTTAGCTAATACATTAGTTGCTGTTAAAGCTACTGTTTCTTGTGTTATGGGCTCAAGTGCATTCTTTAATCCATATAATTTAGATATTAGATAAGCATCCATTTCAGGAAACTTCTCTGTTTCATTCATTGTCTGGGTTATGTTAGAGATTGATGAGACCATATTAGTTTCAACAATATCCTTTGGGTGTACTAATGTTTGCCAAGTTCTGTGGTTACCTAGTACCTTTGGTTCCCAACCATTAGCGAAATTTTGAGTAAAATCACCAATCTTAGTTTTATCTCCATCAGTTCGCCCACCAGTTGAAAGTGTTGGAATTTCTATAGTATTTGCACCTGTCACTCTATACTTGCTTGCATTCTCTGTATTCCATAGCCTTCCGAAATTTAGAGTATATGGGTATGCATTTGCCAATGCTTGTGAATATTGTTTTGCATAATTTAATACTGCCATAATTTTTAAACCTTCTTTCTTTATTTATTTTTTTTCTTTAGGTCTTACTCCTGCAAAGTTAAAATTAAACCCACTAGATCCTGTTCCAGAACCACCTTTAGGTACACCATTTCCCCTTAACTTATCATTAACAGCTTTTTCTACAGCTGATTGAAATGCTTTACCTTGTGTACTTAATTATTTAAACTTGTTTAATGTCTATTGTTTAAAGACAATATAAAAAGCCTTAGTTTCCTAAGACTTTAACTAGCAATTTGCCTTCTATATTTTTCATTTATAAAATTCTTAATTTCTTCATATCCCATACCTACACCAATAAGACTACTCACCAACATTTCCATTTGTTCTACTTCTTTTAACTGCTCACTAGGTAAATAATCCCGTAAACTTTCTTTTGCTTTAATTCCAAATTCTAATTGCAACTCTTTAAATGCTTTACCGAATATAGTTTTATAAATCAATTTAGTATAGTTTGGATACATAAACTTTTTATTAGGATTATCTTTAACTTTAGTCTTAATAGTATCAGTGAGTATATGTCTTACTAATACCCCTTTTTCCCTTTCAATTTCCCATTTTTTACGTTCATTAAATAGGCGTTTTAACTCTTTTTCCATTTCATTGAAAGCCCTTATATACTTCAACTTCCATTCTAAAGCCTTTGACCCTGTGAAGCCCATAATTAAAAGAGAAAATCCATCCCTAGTTAAAAGATATTCTTTGTACAATTGTTTATTTTGTTCGTTTTCATATTGAGTTTCTATAAAATAATTATGGGTGTCCTCAATTTTGGGGATACCCCCTATTAATTTCTCGATATCTCTCACTAAATGATCATGTCTTTTGTCAAAATCCTCTGCCACATCTCTACTTGATACAGTTAATATTTCTTCTTTATTATTTTCTATAATCTTTACTAACATAAAATCAATCCTTTCTATCGTTTTATTTTTGAGTAAAATAAAAAGCCTTAGTTTCCTAAGACTTAACTATCTTTCAACTTTATAATTTTCCCACTTCTTATATGCATCTACATACTAATTTTAAGTATAATAAAAGCACCTACATAGTAAGTGCTTATTATCTATTTAATATTTCTTCTAATAACTTTAATGCCTCTTGTGAATCACTTTGTATTAATCCACCATAATCTATGTCATACACTAGCGAGAACCCTACTCCGTTTATATTACATTCGTATACATCTTCTGAAGGGCCAACTTTCTTACTACCAATGCTTACTGTTTGCACAGCTTTTAATGTATCCATTATACTATTGAAAACTTCTTCTTCATCAAGCCTATTATAATTTGTAAAATACAATTTATCTTTTGTATTCTTTTCTTTATACACTTTCATAAATTATACCTCCCTAATACCAGCTCTCTTATCAAACATCTTGTTTGAAGTTTGACTACTTCTTATTATATCTTTATAAGCCTCTTCATCTTCTAATCCATACTTTAATTTCTTATGTTCAAGCAATTCTTCAAATGTCTGATTAGGATATTTCACATCTAAATCATTTCTTGTATTTTGGTCTTTCATTAGATCCCTTGCTTCTGTTCTATAAGTACTTCTTAACCCATGCGCTTGCACTGCCTGTTCTTTTATAGTTTTAGTTTTATCTAAAATGTTTGGTATATTCTCATCATGCCATTTATACCATTTTCTTGTTCTTAAATCACTGCAATTCTTATGGAATGAAGGCATTTTATTAAAGTCTCTTTTTATAAATTCAGATTCAAAATTATTATTTAACTCTTTCCATTCCTTATTATCATTATACTTCAATTCTCTAAAATCTGTAAATGACTTAGAAATATCTTTCCCTAATTTTTGATTTAAACGTGTAAAATTCTTCCCTGTCCATTCATTATTCAGCTACCTGCCAATCTTCAGCTAACATATCAG
>JAVXGR010000062.1:0-2931 GCA_036657335.1 Clostridium sp.
CATGATGTTAAAGGCTTCAACTACTTATTTGAACAAATAAAAAAAGTGGAAGAAGAGTTTAACACGAAGACTGCAATCTTCATGGAGTCCACCGGGGTGTACCACTTATCTCTTTTCCACTTTCTTAATAAAAACTTCGATAACATATTTGTTATCAATCCACTCGTTACTAATTGTAACAAAAATGGAGACATAAGAAAAGTGAAAAATGATAAAAAAGATTCTTTAGCTATTGCTAAAATAGGAAAATATCGTAATAAAGTTCCTATTAATAAAATTTTACTAGAATACTATCAAACAAACCTAAAAGGCAAGAAAGCCAAGGTAGCATTGGTTGCAATAATGCATAAAATTCTAAATTTCATATTTGCATTTCTCCGAAATCAAACACCCTTTGAACAAAGAGATCCTAAATTACATAAGCAAATGTTTTTATAGAATAAATCATTATCAAACGCTGCATAACCAACTTTCAATTTTTGTAACCATTCGTGTTTTAAAATGGTTTATTTCTCATACTCTTTTTTAATAAAAAATAATTTTATCATTTTACTTGACTATTATTAGCTGGTCTTTATCTATTGGTATAACTCTACGTTGTTATTATTGAGATATTCTTTTAATTCATTAACAATTAATTCACCCCTAAAGGTTTTAAGAATTTCACCATTTTCTATGACTATAAGAAATGGAACAGAATCTATTTTGTATTTGTCTAGAACCATTTGAAGATATTCCTTATTATTCTCTCTATCATTAACTGTATCATAATATAAAAAATTTAGTTCCTCAGAGATTAAAAATGATTTCAACTCAGGTTCGACTTTAGTGCATACATAACAATCAGTACGCTTAGTATAAATTAAATCAGAAATATTTTTTTCTGTAAAATAATCTAATTCTTTCAATGTAATTTCCTTAGAAATAAATTGCTGATTGTTCATAATATTAGAATAACTATTGATTATTTCATTCAATTTTAAATTCGTATCTATTATAGAAAATATGCTATTAATAACAACTAAAATTATTAATAAATAAAAAATACTTATTAATATTTTACATTTCTTGTGAAAGGTATTATATCTATTTAAAATTACTTTTGAAAATTTCAATAATAATAATATTCCTACTAGTGAAAAAAGTGCAAACCAAAGATAATTTGCGGAGAATTTTGTAGCGTATTCATCTGATACAATTCCATATCTATAAAGACAAAATATTATCAATAATAATAAGATTATGCATAAAATTTTAAATCCGTGAACTAAAAATTTAACTTTTTTATTCATTATTTAATCATCACTAGTAAGGATTACATGCTGCTGAAATTGTCCCTGCTAAGCCAGGATTCGGTCTACCAGGTTCAAGATTCCATGTTTTAAAATGTCCAACAGTCATAGCATGACATAACCACTGATTATACAAGCCATTCTCATTTCCTTGAAAATATGGTCTGAATATACCTTGTAAAGTTATTCCATCATTTCTATGTCTATCAGCAAGAACTTTCCAAGCAATCGATTGGAATGAATCCCATTGAGCATAAGGGTTAGTTTCTATAGATAATGCCATAGGAAAATCACTTGTTGGTCTATGAATCCATTTTGAACTTTTGTAAAAATGCCAATAATCAAGGCTAGCAGCTTTCATTGTAACATTTACTTCGTTAGCATTAGTATCAGTATTTATAATATTTTGAATCAATTTATTATTCTCTATTGTAAACCAGGATTTAAATTCCTTCCCACTATTCGATATAGCCTCTAAATCAAAAAATCCTCCGATTGCAACATCATTATAATCATAAACAACAATAGATTGTGTATGATTACCCTCTTTATCATAAGTGAAATCAATATAACCACCCTCAGGTAAATTAATACTATAAGAAGTACTTACAATCTCATTATTTTCACCAGTAAAATTTACTTCATTCTTTATTATTATTTCATCTTCATTTATTTTTCTAATTTTAAAAAAGTCATCATTTAATGATTTATAAATTTCCCTATCTTCATCAAGTGAAAAACTAAACTTTCCTGTTCCAGTTGAAATTGAAGCAGAATAATTATTAACTTCAACTGAATTATCTGCTTTAGGTATATTTACGTATCCCTTTTCTCCAGAAGATTGATATACATCTACTTCTACACCATTAGATTCATTAACTAAATTCATTTCATTAGCATTAGCATAAGCAGAATATGAAGTTGAAGCTATTATAGCAAATATACATATTAACCCTAAACACAATACCCTTTTTTTCAAAACAATTCCTCCATTTACTAATATCTCTACAAAATTATACTATAAAAAAAATTAAAACAAGATGTAAGACACCATGAAATCATAATACCTAATAGTGCAATTATTATAGTAGTTACATTTTTAGTACATTGTTCAAGAGTTCCTTCTATAGCCTTCTCTGTAATTGTATCAAGATTTGATGTAGCTTCATCCATCACAAGAATTTCAGGCTTCTTAATAAGTTCTCTAGCTATCGCTAATCTTTGTCTTTGACCACCAGATAGATTCGATCCTTTCTCTTCAAGTATTGTTTCATACCTCGTTTGCATACCATTTATAAAATCATGAATTTGAGCTCTTTTACATACATCTATAATTTCTTCATATGTTGCATCTTCATTAGCAAATTGAAGATTTTCCTTTATTGTTCCTGAAAAGAAGAATTAATCCTGTGATATATATCATATTTTATCTCTTAAAACCTCTTTGTTTATATCCTTAATGTTATAAGAATTTAAAAGTATCTCTCCAAATGTTTTGTCCATTTTCGATTTCACACCTTTTTTAATGTTTTTTATAAATTAATTAAAATTCTTTAATTAAAGTATATCAAATATTTACATATCATAGTATACTTTATCTGTAAATATTTAAATTTTTTAAATAAATTGTTAATTAAAA
>JAVXGR010000063.1:0-2044 GCA_036657335.1 Clostridium sp.
AGAGATCCATCACAGATGCCAGATATGTCCAGCCTTCTCGAAGTACATGGATATAAGTAATGTCTGTGACCAACTTCTGATTGATTGTTTCTGCTTTGAAATCACGGTTTAACACATTTTCTTTATCATCAGGAACCTTTCCCTGATTTGCTTTATGATTGTACTTTTTCACAACAACAGAGCATAATCCCTGACGCTGCATATGACGTTGTACACGTTTGATACTGCATGGAATGCCACCATCGTTAAGCTTGCGGTGTATCTTCACTGCACCATAACGCTTTTTGTTTTCTTCAAAGCATTGTTTTACTTCTGCTGAGAACTTTTGATATTCCTGCTCCTTATTTGAAGGTACAGGAACCAGAGCCTCATAATAGCTGCTTCTTGCAAATTTTAAGGTTTTACCAGCTATAAAGAGTAAATATATTTTGAGTTAAAAACACCCACAAATGTAATGATTTATGGTATAATAAAAATAACAGACGATCATAAGGGTGAACACTATAGTATACCTACAACTTACAAGCCATATGCAGTAGTAGAGATAAGTAAAGTTTACAAGAATGGATATGAACAGATTGATAGAACATTTTATGATAAAGACGGTAGAATGAAGAAACAAGTACATTCAGGACACCATGATAGAAAAAAACAACATCCATATGGAAAACACGGAGAACATACGCATACTTACCAATGGGATAATGAAGGAAAATTAATAGGAAAAAAGGTAAAAGAATTTACCAATAAAGATAGGGTAGAAAGCAGTGATATTTTAAGGAGCTGATTAGAATATGGATTTAAGACAATTAGAAAGTGAGCTTGAGACTGACGATGTTGTATTTGCATATAGAGATAAAGAATATGTAATAAACCCATTAGAAAAGTTTTATGCTGGTGAGGCAGGAAATGGGGGAGATGATAATTCATTTGATAACTTTGAGGATATGGCAGATAAATGGATTATACAAGGAAAAAAGTTAAAAGATATAGTAAAAGATATAAAACTACTATAATTAGCACTTACTTAGATAAAGAGTAGGTGCTTTTATTACACCTAAAATTAAGAAAGGAGGTTTATTTATGAAGGAAATTTGCATATCTTTTAAGAATGGTCGCACCTGTATATGGGAAGATAATAAAGATGGGTGGGACGATTATGAATATGATAAAAAGTGTTTCATTATTAAAAAAAATGGTATATATATAGGTATTTATAATTTTGATAGCATTGCATCAATAAGAATTAGATAAGTAATTAAGGAGAAATGTTAAAGATGAATTTTGGTAAAGCACTAGAAAGTTTAAAGAATGGTAAAAGGTTATCTCGTAAAGGTTGGAATGGGAAAAAACAATATATAGAATTAGCAACAAATATTAGCTATAAAAATGCTAATGGAGAAATAATAAATACAGAACACGAAGCAATGGGTAATAAAGCAATATCTTTTGTGGGAACATCAGGGGTTCAAATTGGATGGCTTGCGAGCCAATCTGATATGTTAGCTGAAGATTGGCAAGTAGCTGAATAATTGAGTAGAAAAATTATAAGGTTGAAAGATAGTTAAGTCTTAGGAAACTAAGGCTTTTTATATTGTCTTTAAACAATAGACCTTAAACAAGTTTAAATAATTAAGTACACAAGGAGGATATTGAATGTTAGGGCAAGTATTAAAAACAGTGGTTGAAAAACAAACTAAGGGATTAGGAAGTATACCTTTCAATTTGCAGATGTTTGCAGAGGCAGGGGGAACAGCTGGAGGTAATGATGGTGGGGGAACAACAGCAGGTGATAATACAGTAACACCACCACCCACCGATGGAGGTCAGGCAGAGGGTGATAAAACCTTTGATGATTTATTAAAAGATAAAAAATATCAATCGGAGTTTGATAAGAAAGTTGCGAAGGCTCTTGAAGCTGCTAAAAATGAGTGGGAAGTAGAGCATACAGGAAAGTTAGAAACTGTTAAGACCGAAGCTGAAAAATTAGCTAAGATGAACGCTGCTGAGAAGGCAAAATATGAGCAACAAAAGACAGTAGATG
>JAVXGR010000064.1:0-1219 GCA_036657335.1 Clostridium sp.
ATTATTTAAGTTTACTTGGTAAAATATTTAACAAAGCTGGAAATTGGGGTAGTTATGTGAAAATGCGAATATTAAGAATGGCTGTTTTACAAAGATTTAATAATAACAATTGATGTATTTAAATTGTTTTAACTGCTTGTCTAAGATCACTTATCGTAAGATTTAATAATAACAATTGATGTATTTAAATGATGAAGAAAAGATTGTTTATGAAACTATTTGTAATATTTAATAATAACAATTGATGTATTTAAATTTTACACCGTACCAATACTCGATACAGGCAAAAAATTTAATAATAACAATTGATGTATTTAAATCCGTTAGATCCGCAAACAATGCACTCACCTTTTTTATTTAATAATAACAATTGATGTATTTAAATAGCTCAACAGGAGCGAGAAAAGATAATTTCAAGAATATTTAATAATAACAATTGATGTATTTAAATAGTTAATGCAATAGCAAGAACACTTTATGCAGGAAAATTTAATAATAACAATTGATGTATTTAAATAATTGTATCTATTACGATTCACTATATCTGCTATAATTTAATAATAACAATTGATGTATTTAAATGCTAAAGTATCTAATAAATCTTGATATCTATTTTCCCATTTAATAATAACAATTGATGTATTTAAATAACAATTGATTACATCTTTAAGAGTAGCTTTTTCATATTTAATAATAACAATTGATGTATTTAAATTTGAAAGTATAATATTTTCCATCTATTAAGATAGATTTAATAATAACAATTGATGTATTTAAATTACTAAAATTCTTAAAATGTACTATTTCATCACTTGATTTAATAATAACAATTGATGTATTTAAATGAGGATGAACTAAATGGACTTAGGCAAAGAGCTGAAATATTTAATAATAACAATTGATGTATTTAAATCTACTTGTGCCAGTAAAGTCCTGCAACACTTCTAGAATTTAATAATAACAATTGATGTATTTAAATAAATTAGATGTGGATAAATATGTTAGGAGAGGGACTATTTAATAATAACAATTGATGTATTTAAATTAATATTGAATAACTCCTTTAATATTTGTTTATAGTTTAATAATAACAATTGATGTATTTAAATTTCTCATTACCTCTTTTATATTTATTTGGTTATCTGGTTTAATAATAATAGATGATGTATTTAAATCCTTCTTCGAAAGGAGTGTCATTAGCTTCCTTTGTGGATTTAAT
>JAVXGR010000065.1:0-1199 GCA_036657335.1 Clostridium sp.
TTTTAGAACTTTTCCCTATTATTCCTTCACTAATTATAACATTCCCTTAATGCTATGATATAAAATACCTTTATTAATTATTTTCATCATTTAATTAAATATAAATTTGACCTGTTGTAAAATGAAATTGAACTAATAAAAAAATCCATAGAGGATTATTCTGTGTTATGATTTAATCGCTAAATAAAATACACACACGGAGGATAATCACCTATGGACTACCCAAATAATATCACAGAATCACGCAAAAATAAACACCTTAATTTTGAAGAACGTATGACTATCCAGCTACGCCTCAAAGATGGGCATTCGCCCTATAGAATAGCCAAAGAGCTTAGGCGTAGCCAGAATACCGTTATCAATGAAATACGTCGTGGTACTACTACCCAAATTAAACAAGGAAAATATATTGAAATTTACCTTGCAGATACTGGCGAAGCCATCTATAAAAAGCATCGTCTGGATTCTTGTCGTACATTTAAGCGTCTAGAATGCTGTGACTTTATTAACTATGCTGTGGATAAGATTAAGGGCGATTCATGGTCACCGGATGCTTGTGTAGGTAATGCCCTTAAAACAGGCAAGTTTCAGCGTTTCCAAATTGTTTGCACTAAAACCTTGTATAACTATATAGATCTTGGATTGCTATCTGTTAAAAACATAGATCTCCCAATAAAACTACGTAGAAATACTAAGCCAACGATTGTAAAAAAACACAAAAAGAAACTTGGTAAAAGTATCTCCGAGCGTCCAAAGGACATAGATAACCGTGAGGAATTTGGTCACTGGGAGATAGATACAGTCATAGGTGAAAAGTCTGGTAATGACTGTGTGCTTTTAACCATCCTTGAGCGTAAAACCAGAAATGCTATTGTACGTAGAATTACATCTAAGACTGCTGACGCAGTTATGAATGAACTTAGAAGTATTCGTAAACTATATGGAGAGCAATTTAGCAAGGTGTTCAAAACAATAACTGGAGATAATGGCTCTGAATTTGCTGACTTATCCACACTTGAAACTAATACTGACACAAGGTATTTCACGCACCCCTATTCATCATTTGAAAAAGGAACTAATGAGCGTCACAACGGTCTAATACGTCGTTTTATCCCCAAAGGGAAACGTATGTCAGACTATGATTTAGCTGATATTGCATTCATAGAGGAGTGGATGAATACCCTTCCTCGAAGAATTCT
>JAVXGR010000066.1:0-944 GCA_036657335.1 Clostridium sp.
GTATTTTTATATGTTGCTTTGTATAGTTAATATCTTCAGTTGTTAGTTGGTCTCTTCGAAAGGATTCTAACAACCTTTATTTTAACTTCTTTAAACTCTGTTATATTTATAAGCTGACCTCTGTAACTAATGTCATTAACGAAGTCCTCAACTTCATTATTACTTTTATTAATCTCTTTTATTTCTACTACTTCAGCCCAAATAGTTGATGCCCTTCCTTCTTTAAATCTAAATATGTATTTCCAATTATATTCTTTCTTTAAACAGTGTTCACAGTGTCTTTTAGTAAATGAATATAACTGTGATCCATCTATAGCTATAGTCCAATACTTATCCATTAATCTATATTTTTCTAGTGATCTCTTTTTAAATAATTCACGTATCATATAATCTCTAATTTTATCTAATTCAGTTACTTCTAGCCGCTTTAAAAAGTTATTAATTGTATCATAATGTGAAATCTCTTCTAATTCATCAAACCCTAATGCTTTACCTATATTTGCTATGGCTTCGTCATTATTAAAATCCCTAGTCATCTTATTCATACTAACAATACCAGTAATATTTTTCATTATTACAGTTAATAGAAGAATTTCAGGTGGGTACGTAACATAACTTTTATTTCTACTATCTTTTACAATAGCTAGTTTTTTGTTTAAATCCTTAAAGAAATGTTCTTTAAGTCTTAAAAACTCAGCGAAAAAATTTATTCTCTGTTCTATTTCCCTCTTATCTTTTCTTGTTTTTTTCATAAGTAAAAACCCCCGTAAGTGTAGTAATTTCAATACTTTATATAAAAATATTATACCATAAATCATTACATTTGTGGGTGTTTTTAACTCGAAATATATTTACTCTTTATAGCTGAAGTAATATAGATTTTTTTACAATATTTATACTACTGTGATGTTTTATTTGTTTTGATACCTTCGTACCCACGCTTA
>JAVXGR010000067.1:0-940 GCA_036657335.1 Clostridium sp.
TTATCAAATTCGGATTGATACCTCTTATCCTTTAATACATCATCAAAGCTCTTATCCCCACCTTCTTGTCCTTCCTTCCCTTCAGTATCGCCCTCTGTATTAGTATTGTTGGTTCCAGTTTCTCCAGTTGTAGCAGTTCCCCCATTAGCTCCAGTATCTGGTACTAACATAGGTTGATATCTACATAGTCCTAAGTTAATTAATAATTTTGTATTCATAATTACCTCCTGCCCGATATATTGCTATTGCCCCATATCGTTCAAATATTTTATTCTAGCCTTTTAAAGCCTTGCTAAGGGCATAATAAAAAGCCTTAGTTTCCTAAGACTTAATTAATCATAAAATTTAAGCTCTTTAACTTCTTCTAAAAGAACCTTTGTTTCATTTAACATTATTCTATTCTCTATAGTCCTCATTATGTTAACTGAAATATTCATAATCAACGCTATAATAAGCACTATTTCTATAGATATACTTATTTGATTTTTAACCTTATAACCCGCCATCTCATCCTCTCCTTAATTTTAAGTATAATAAAAGCACCTACATAAGTAAGCGCTTAATAACTTTTATATTTTATTTACCCGGTTTCCATTGATGACCACATTTTAAACAAGTTACCAGAACTTTATTCTTTCCATGGCCTGCTGCTAAAACTCCATATGCTCCCACAGTTGCTACACCTAATGCACCTTTTGCTAAACTAAATCCTTTTTTATTAGCTGTAATTGATATGCTTCCACATTTAGGGCATCGAACTACACTATCATCTTTAGTACCACCATCTTGGTTTGAATCCATTATTCTTTCATAACCTTTTCTTTTTCTTTCTTTTTCCTCTTCTTTTATGGCTCTTTCTATTCTTTTTTCTTCTCTTTTATATTCATTTTCTATTTTCACTTGACTGACTTCCCCGTTTAAATTTTCTAATCCTAACTCT
>JAVXGR010000068.1:0-898 GCA_036657335.1 Clostridium sp.
AATATTACTTACAGATATAACGTATTTAACATATAGCAATAATAAAAGAGCTTATTTATCTACCGTTAAGGATTCTTCAACGAATGAAATATTAGCTCATAATATTTCTACTAGTTTAAAGTTAGATATAGTATTAGACACTATATCCATTCTTAGCAAAAATGTAGGCGATAGCCTTCATAAAGATGCTTTCATACATTCAGACCAAGGAGTTCACTATACTAGTCCAAAGTTTCAAAAAGAAGTTAAAAACATAGGATTAGGGCAATCAATGTCTAGACGAGGTAATTGTTGGGATAATGCTCCACAGGAGTCATTTTTTGGACATTTTAAAGACGAAGTAAACCTAAAAAAATGTGCTAATTTAGATGAAGTTCGTAAAAAAATAGATGAATATATGGATTACTATAATAATTATAGATATCAATGGAATTTAAACAAGATGACTCCTGTTCAATACAGAAATCATCTTGTTGCATAATAGTGTATTTTTTAATTGCCCTTTACAAAGGGTACATTTTAAAATTTTAAGGGCATTAATTTTATGTAAAATATGTAACTAGTCGCTAAAGTAAAATTTTAAGACCACTTACTATTAAGTTCATGTTATGGTACCATTATCTAGAAAATATCAAGGAGGTATTATTTTTAAAATATGGATAAGAAATCAATGACTCTTAATTTTAATAAAGAAAGAAGAAAAATTTTCTATAAGAAAATACTTTTACCTATTTTTTTTGTAGCACTTTTTATAACCGATGACATAGATAAAGATTTTGAATTATGGAGAGAAATTTTATTTAGTATATCAATATTAATATACATAGCAATGATATTTTTAACTACTTTTACAGAGGAAGATGAATTGAGAATATTTTAAATTACATATAAACTTTAT
>JAVXGR010000069.1:0-251 GCA_036657335.1 Clostridium sp.
ACTCCTTCATTAAACACATCAACAGTAAATACAATATCTAATTTTCCCTCTTTAAATTGAGATATTATCTCCTGTCTTTTTTCTACTGGCGTATCTCCAACTATTATTTCACTTTTTATATTTCTATCAATAAAATATTTATGCATAACTTTACAATGTTTAACACTAGCACAAAAAGCAACAGTAGAAGTTTTTCTAAACTCCATATACTTTTTATAGACAAGTTCTAATCTTTTTTCAACAATCAAAAT
>JAVXGR010000069.1:261-642 GCA_036657335.1 Clostridium sp.
AAAGATTCTAAATCATACTTTCCACTTCTCCAAGGTATTAAAGAATAATCTGTATCATCATAGATTCCAAAATATTCAAAAGGTGTAAGCCACCCATTATTGATACATGTCAATAGGTAAAGCTCTGATATTATCTCGGCTTTTTCCCCTGACCCACACCGTACGTGAGACTTTCACCTCATACGGCGTTCCATCAATAATAATCTATTTATCTTAATTTAACTCGAAATTTTCTGCTTTTATACGGAAGTTTTGAACCTTTTGAATTATTTCTTTTAAGGTGTCAACCATTTTTATTTTTCCGTTACTATAATCATCCTTATTGAATTCTACAACTTCTCTTGTTAGTAATTTCGCGTACTTTATAAGGGTTTCTTTCTT
>JAVXGR010000069.1:652-885 GCA_036657335.1 Clostridium sp.
TTTCTGAGTGCTATGTATCATTTTATGAGCATAGCTATGTATGAAAGCTAGGTTTTTATATTCATCTGTCCCGCCTATATGTCTAGGGGTAATGTGATGAGTTTCCATTTGCCTTATCTTTAGAGGTATTTGAGTTATTCTACATAATCCGCCTTGACCTGAATATAGGGATATACGGTTATCATTGTATTCTAGACTTTGCCCTCTTATGGGGTTAGCCATCAGATTTCTTA
>JAVXGR010000070.1:0-875 GCA_036657335.1 Clostridium sp.
ATTACTTATATTTTCTTCAATCAAAAATTTACTAATTACATTAGCCTAAAAAGAATAATGTATGGACGCAATAATTTTGAGTTATTGAGATCTAAAGTTATTCAATTAGAAAATTTAAAAAGGATAAATGAAATTTCACATTAATTCCATTTATCCAATAACATTGGAAAGAACCACTTTGACGCTTACTAAAAAACAGACTTTTTTTAGGTGATCTTTTCTAACAGTATTTTATGATAATAAAGTTGACCTTTATTAAGGTTGTTTGCCCACAAAAATCCTGTACTGCTGTTGTAATTTTTAAGAGAGTTAAATATATTTAAATATTCAGCTCATGTATTATTATTTAATTTTCTATACATAAGTAAACCTTCAATTGATGATTTTTAAATTAAGTGTCTAATCACTTAATTCTATTTTAATTTCTCCCTTCTAAACTGTCTAACCTAGCCAATAACTATTAATTAATTTTTCAGTTGATTTTACACTATTTAAAAAAATAATTTTATCATTTTACTTGACTATTATTAGCTGGTCTTCTTTACAATGCAATAAGAAACGCTATCAAATTCTAATTTCTTAGATTTATTTCCTAAATAACTTATTAAAAATTCTGTGTAACCTGCACTAATTTTTTTGCCATTTGAATAAAATAATACTATAAATGCTTCATCTGAATTCAACCTAGTTTCATCTTTAATACTCTTATCTAATGTATAATCAATTCTACCTTCGTTTACTTTCTTAGAATTATTAGTTTTTCCTATACTTTTAAAACATTTATTGAATTCACCTTCAGCCTTTTTATCATCAAAATTATTAAAACTAAAATACTCTTTCACCTTGTTTTCATCTTCAATAACCTTTAATTCATC
>JAVXGR010000071.1:0-873 GCA_036657335.1 Clostridium sp.
AACTAAAACTAATATCAATTTTACAGAATTATATTTAATAAGTCAAAGCTATATATTGCTTCTTTTTAATAATTATTGTAATTGAAAAAAAGAAAGCCAAATCATTGGCTTTCTTTTACTTACTTAATGCTACAACAACTCTTCTAAAAGGCTCGTCACCTTCACTATAAGTGCTTATTTCAACACTATCTTGCAGTGCAGCATGTATTATTCTTCGTTCATATGGATTCATTGGTTCTAGTTTAAAAGGTCTTTTGCTTCGTTTTACTTTACTAGCTGTCTTTAGTGCAACTCTTTTTAGAGTTTCTTCCCTCTTAGCTCTGTAGTTCTCAGTGTCTAATACTACCTTTTTATAAGGAATATCATGACCCTTGTTAATAACTAAAGATATTAAATATTGAAGCGAATCTAAAGTTTCTCCTCTATATCCTATTATTAAACCCATTTTAGGACCTGTAAGATCAATCTTTACTGTGTTGTTCTCTTCTGTAATTGTAATTTCTGCTAAGATTCCCATGGAATCTAATACATCTCTAATAAACTTATTAGCATCATCAATATAGTCTCTTTTTACAGTAACTTTAACCTTCGCAGGTTTAGTACCAATTAGATTAAGAAAGCCTTTTGAGCCTTCATCAATTATATCAATTACAACCTTATCTTTAGTAACGTTTAATTCATTAAGTGCACTTTTTATTGCGTCATCAACATTTTTACCAGTTACTTCAATAAACTTCATATACCCTATTCACCAACTCTCACAGAATATTAATTTATATAATTATTTCTTTTTCTTCTTCTTAGTGACATATTCATCAGGCATAGCAAATTTCTTACTTTGCTCTATCTTTACTGTCTCATCTTCTTCTTGTT
>JAVXGR010000072.1:0-868 GCA_036657335.1 Clostridium sp.
GTATCGTCAGATGGTATTCCATTTTGTAATTCTAAATAATTTCTTAGCCATTTCTCTTTTTTTATTCCAAAAGCCTCTATTTCACACCATTCGTTAGCATTACTAAGGACTGCAAAAAGTGTCAATAGAATTATGTCACTTAATTTATGTTTTATATATGATTGATCCCTGAAATCAGGAATTTTTTCTAATTGGGCTACCAAATCTTCTATTACTATAATATCCCTAATCTCTGAAAAATCTATATCATTTTCTTCAAACATTGTTTGTAACTCTTGTAGCTTTTTTGCTTTTCTTGCCATAAATATAAAACTCCTTTTTTATATTTATACTACAATATCTTTTACTGAAAAGGAAATTTTATACCTTAATTTGTTATTTATGATAAAATATATTTTTTATTAGGTTATCCTGCAGTTTTTTTAGCTATAGTTTCATCATCTGCTAAATCTAAAATATTAATTGCTACTCCTATAACAGCTTCTGTTCTTTCTGTTTCTATAGTATATTTCATAGTTTTCACAAAATTTGCAGTCGTTTTCTCCACACCCTCTGTGAGATTATCAAAATTTAAAAATCTTAGGGCTTGCTATCTATAAGCAAAAGAACTACATTAAAGTTTTTAACGCTAATACAGCTTGCTTATCTAATTTCTCACCCACTGAGTAGCTTTTTCTAATTATTCACAAAAAAATTATTACCTTTATTGTTTACACGTATTTTAACACGTGGTATAATCCAAAAGTAAGGAGGAGTTAATACATGAAGGCTTTTTCTTCAATAGAACTTATTAAAATACTTACAGTAGATGGCTGGTATGAAGTTAACTGCGTTGGTGATCATCACCAATACAAACACCCAACTAAAA
>JAVXGR010000073.1:0-868 GCA_036657335.1 Clostridium sp.
AGCAATAATAGGAATATCAGTGTATTCACTACGTATCTTCTCTACTATACGAACAGTTTTTGATCCTCCACTTACATTAATAATATCAGCACCTGCTCTGAGTTTTTCACTTACATCAGTTAACTCACTTACTACTGTTATAATAACAGGAATATCTACATGTTCTTTTACATACATAATGGTTTCATCAGGCGTTGGTGCATTGAGCACAACACCTATTGCACCTTGAAATTCAGCGTGTAATGCAATATTGGCAGAGCGGGTCCCATGAGTAAGTCCCCCGCCTACACCACATATAACTGGAATATCTGATACAGACAAAATCGCCTGTGTAATAGCCGGATGAGGAGTAAAAGGATAGACTGCAATCACTGCATCTGCATTTGTATTTTTTATAATGGCAACATCTGTGGTAAATATAAAGGATTTTATACGTTTACCAAAGATACGAATTCCACTACAATCTGCAATCTCTTCTGGTACTTTTACAAAGTTCTTTCTAAGATTGCTTGTTACTTCTGGTACATATTTATTTGCCATTTTTTTATTTACCATGGTGTGTCTCCTCTTCGAGTAAAATCTTGTCTCTTTAATTATATAGTATAAATCCTAAAACAGGGATAATTTTCTATCATTCTCCCCCATTTCAAGCAAATTTTACCATCTTACCTGTGTGAGCACTTGAAGTGCACTCATCAAATCTATCATCAAGCTAACTGCTACTAATACTAGCAAAATATAATTTTGATTCTTTATTCCCATATAAATGAGCCAAGCATCTATACCTAAAAATAGTAAATCTATCATTTTTCTTCTCCTTACCTCTAAATTATGTGTTTATCTCACTCTTATTATATCATATTTTTAA
>JAVXGR010000074.1:0-847 GCA_036657335.1 Clostridium sp.
TTACAATATCACATTCTTTAATATTAATCATACTTTAAATCACTCTCCTTTAATTTATCAATAAATACAGTAGTTAATCTGGTTCCATTATCATCTGCCATAATCCCAACCTTAACCTTTGCTTGTTTATTTTTTAATCCTCTTAGAACCATATTTACTTCATATTTTTTACCATGAAGTGTATCACCTTTTAATATAGCTGGGTATTTATCTATATTATCTTTTATTAATATATCTAATTCTTTAAAATTATCTATAGTATATCCTAGTCTGCTTTCAAAAGCTTTTCCTTTAGATAGTCCTTGATCATTAGAACCACCGAATAAATAGTTCGTATATTTTCTCTCATCTACACTAAATTTATCAGTATTTTCGAGTATGTTTTTAGGATTGTTTTTTACCCCATTCTTAAGTTTATAATTATATTTAGTAAGTTTCCACTCTTCAATATTATTATACTTCAATTCTCTAAAATCTGTAAACGACTTAGGGACATCTTTCCCAAGTATTTCTTTATATTTTTTATATTGAATTCTATCAGAAGCTTTATTCTTAATCATATTCTGGAATGTTTCAGCTTGCTGCTCTCCATACTTACCTACTACATTCTGCTTATACCATTCATCATATTTCATATTACCTGGTACTGTGTAAGATTTACCGGTCTCTGGATCTCTTGCTCTTCTTTTTAAGTTGTTATACCATTCATCACCCATATAGGCTATAGTTGTACTTCTGCACCATGGATGTAGTGGTGGTAAGTTTTCACCCGCTACACCTTTGCTTACATCAACACACTCTCCATCCATTTCCCTACAGTTTGTTGAAGTTCTTAAATCTAGTGTAG
>JAVXGR010000075.1:0-842 GCA_036657335.1 Clostridium sp.
CTTCCAGATAAAATTGAGCAGGATGTTGTTGTTGAGTTAGGTGAAAAACAAAGAAAGTTATACTTAGGGTATTTGGAAAAATATAAAAGAGAGGTTGAAGCTGTTGGGAGTGACGCTATAAAGATACTATCTTGTTTAACAAGGCTTCGTCAGCTGTGTAATCACCCAAAGCTATTTATTGAGGACTATAAAGGGGAGAGTGCAAAGTTAGATGCTCTTTTAGAACTTCTTCAAGAGGCTAAAAGTGGAGGGCATAGAGTGCTGTTATTCTCTCAATTTACAGAGATGTTAGGTATAATAAAAAATCACTTAAAAGATGAATTTAATATTTTATATTTAGATGGAAAAACTAAGGTTGAGGAAAGATTAAATTTAGTGGAAAGATTCAATAGTGGAGAGGGGGATATATTTGTAATATCTCTTAAAGCTGGAGGAAGTGGACTGAATTTAACAGGTGCAGACACAGTTATACACTTTGATCCTTGGTGGAATCCATCTGTAGAGAATCAAGCTACAGATAGAGCTCACAGAATGGGACAGAAAAATGTGGTAAATGTATTTAGGCTTATAACTAAGGGAACTATTGAGGAAAAGATAAACCTTATAAAAGATGAAAAATCTAAAGTTATTAGTGAAGTTTTAGATGGAGAGAAGCGTGAGCTTTTAAAAATGAATAGAGATGAGCTATTAAAGCTATTTTAATGGTACAAAAAAAGCTAGGTATAAAATACCTAGCTTAAATCATTTAAAGAGGATGGATCAAGACTATCCTTGTATTTTTTAGCAAGGAAAAGTCCAAATAGTAAACTAGCTAAAACATCACTTAGCCAATGATATGATAG
>JAVXGR010000076.1:0-831 GCA_036657335.1 Clostridium sp.
GGAGACAAAGCTAATGATATGTGGATATCAACTTTTCACTCAACTTGTGTAAGAATACTTAGAAGAGAGATTGATAAACTTGGTTATAAATCAAGTTTTACTATATATGACACTTCAGATCAAAAAACATTATTAAAAGAATGTATGAAAGCTTTAAGCATAAATGATAAAGATATTACACTTCAAGAAATTATGGGTAAGATAGGTAGAGCTAAAGATAATATGCAATCCCCAAGCAGTTTTATGAGGGAACATGAAAGTAATTTTAGAGAGAAGAAGATTGCTGATGTTTATGAAATGTATCAAAAGAGACTTAAAGAGAATAATGCATTAGACTTTGATGACCTTATATTTAAAACAGTTGAACTTTTTAGAGGTCATGAAGATGTACTTGAATTTTATCAAAACAAATTCAGATATATTATGGTAGATGAGTATCAAGATACTAATGGTGCACAGTATGAATTTGTTAAGCTTTTAGCTAAGAGATATAAGAATATTTGTGTTGTGGGCGACGACGATCAATGTTTAGTAGAGGGAACTTTACTTAATGGAGAAAATGGTAAAGTAAAAGTAGAAGATATTAAAACAGGAGATAAAGTGTTAGTAGCTATAGGCAATGGTGAAAGTGCTTTTAAATCTGTAGATGATATAAATATTAAAGAACATAATGGAGATGTAGTAACAATAACTACAGAGAGTGGTAAAGTAATAAAAGGAACTCCGAATCATATAGGATTTGGAAAGATTGATATTATAGAAAATAAGCATTATGTATACTTAATGTACAAAGAAGGTTATGGATATAGAGTAGGTAGAACTTCATCGATT
>JAVXGR010000077.1:0-830 GCA_036657335.1 Clostridium sp.
TTTTATTATAATAATATTTAAAAAATTCTTTGATATAAATATTAGATTCAATAACAAAGGGGGAGTTGCAATGGAAACACTGTCAAAGATTGTACATAGTGTAAACGGTATTTTGTGGGATAAAAATATTCTATTATTTTTACTTGTAGGGACAGGTATATGGTATTCAATTCAATTAAAATTTATTCAGATTACAGGTTTTGGGGAAGGATTTAGAAGAACTTTTGGTGGTTTATTTAAAAAGAGTGAAAAAGCTAGTGCAGAGGGAATGTCGCAATTTCAATCATTAGCAACAGCTATAGCAGTAACTTAGCCGGTGCAGCTACAGCGATAGCAGTTGGGGGACCAGGAGCTATATTTTGGATGTGGATTAGTGCATTCTTTGGTATGGCAACAATCTATGCAGAAGCAACAATGGCACAAGAGTATAAGCAAATTGGGGAAGATAAAACAGTAACAGGTGGTCCAGTTTATTACATAGAAGCAGCATTTAAAGGTAAGTTTGGTAAAATTTTAGCAGGATCATTTGCAGTATTTATTATATTAGCTCTAGGATTCATGGGAAATGCAGTACAATCAAATTCTATTGCAGCTGCATTTGACACTGCGTTTGGTATAAATCCACTTATAATCGGTATTATATTAGCGGTATTAGCTTTTGTAGTATTTTCAGGTGGTATTAGTAGAATAGCTAAAGTTACAGAAACTGTTGTACCTATTATGGCATTATTTTATATTGTAGGGGCTTTAATTGTTATATTAGTTAATTATAGAAATATTCCTATAGCATTCCAAGAAATATTTGTAGGAGCATTTGCACCTCAGTCAAT
>JAVXGR010000078.1:0-821 GCA_036657335.1 Clostridium sp.
TTATCAAATACTCTATGTATTGTCAACTAAAGTAAACCTGTACCGTGCATATCCTCCACCTGTTGCTCCACCCTTTATTAATGTATTGTCAACTAAAGTAAACCTGTACCCAGGACAAACGCATGAAAACTTTTAAATACATGCCATTACTGTCTATTGCTAAGTCAGATGTATCTATAAATATTGATTACTCAAAACAGTAATTATATTCCATATAACTCCGCACCTTATTTGACTGATAAAGTAAGATGTTGTCTGGTTCTTATTTGCTGTAAGGCACTATCAAAAAAATAATAGCCCAATTTCAGATAAAAAAATATCATTTTAACTTAAGTATGGTTTAAAATATTTGTACACACAAAAAACATACGAAAGAAAAAGGATACAAATACATGATAAATGATATTTTAGGTAAATGTAAGAAGTTTTTATAGAAAGTATAAATAAACTTAAAGGGTATGATAAAAGAATTGCATTGGCAAAAACACGCTAGTCTATTGGAATATTAAATTTAACTACAAACAAAGTAGAATTTATTTTTACAGAAAGTAAGGCAAGTACAGTCTTTTCCGACGTAGCCATTACAATTACCTAAAGATGCAAACAAAAGAAGTCCAATTATTTTAAAAGTTCCTAGCCTAAAAGTCTATAAAAAGCACTGCTTACATATATCAAACAGTGCTTTTTATATTAAACTTTTACTTTAATCTATTGTCTTATTTTTTAACTCTGTTTTCTATTCACTTTAAATTCTTATCTTATCTTTCTAATTTCATCGTTGGGAATAACAATACATCTCTAATTGAAGTTGCATCTGTTAA
>JAVXGR010000079.1:0-814 GCA_036657335.1 Clostridium sp.
TACTATACTATTAGGATCTATAGAACTTTTCCCTATTAGCGTTAACATAAATATCAATAGTGGAAAAAAGCAAAATATTAAACTATATGCTAATTGACCACTTGATGAAGTTATTTCATGATTTAAACATCTTTTTACTAAGGTAGCTGACCATAGTATTATTGACTTAAAAATCCCTTTCTTATTAGATGATAGGCAGTGGTTAACCTCATTGTCCTTACTCATTAATTTGCACTTCCTCTCATATTGAATTATCTTAAACCCAATGTTATTACACATTTTTAAATTTATTCTGCTACCTAGTCCATACCAAAAGAAATGGACTAGAGGTAGCAAATATTTTATAGCTCTACTTCTTTTTCTATATCAAATAAATATAAATGCTTATGTTTTACAGGTTTATTCATTATTATTTCAATTGCCTTTGTGTAGTAATCCAGTTGCACTCTATATCTATTAGCTATGGTTTCAACATCTCCATTACTTACTTTATCAGTTTTATAATCTATTACTGTTATACAATCACCTTCATCTATATAACAATCTATTATCCCCTGTATTATAATATACTCATTCATATATAAATTTTTGTCTAACTTTTTATTTATACTAGTGCTTGAAACAGCCATATTAAAAGATTTCTCTCTATAAACCCCCTCTTTGTTAAGTAAAATTTTCTGCCCTATATATGATTTGAAGAAATTATATATCTTTTTAGAATCTATAACCTCTGCTTGTTTTTTACTTATAAATTCTCTCATGTATAATTCTTCTACTTGTTTTTTTATTTCTTCCACAGATTCTACCCTATTTA
>JAVXGR010000080.1:0-799 GCA_036657335.1 Clostridium sp.
AGAGGAATTAAAACGAACTGATTTTGCCATTTTAGTTATGGATGCAACGAAGATTGATATGGCATTCTACAAAGATCAGGAAATTCAATTTAAAAAATATAATATACCATTTTTATTTGTTATAAATAAAGATGATCTTTTAACTGAAAATGAAAAAGATGTTATAAAAAAGATATTTCCAAGAGCAATATTTGCTTCAACAAAAAATAGAGATTCTATTTTAATGTTAAAAGAAAATATTTTAAAAGAGATAATTAAAGAAAAAGAGGAACCAAAACTTTTAGGAGATTTGGTTCCTTATAATGGAAAAGTTTTAATGGTTGTACCTGTAGATTCTGAAGCTCCTAAAGGAAGACTGATACTACCTCAAGTCCAACTTATAAGAGAGTGTCTTGACCATGGAATAAAAAGTTATGTGGTAAGAGATACTGAATTAGAAAGTGCTTTAGAGGATATTAAAGACATTGATTTAGTTGTAACAGATTCTCAAGCCTTTAAAAATGTTGATAAAATTTTAAATAATAGAGTTAAGTTAACAAGTTTTTCAATACTTTTTGCTAGACAAAAAGGAGATTTAAATGATTTAGTTAGAGGTGTAAAAAAACTTAAATCTTTAAATCATGGAGATAAGATATTAATTGCAGAAACTTGTACTCACAATACTTCTCATGAAGATATTGGTAGAGTAAAAATTCCAAAACTTGTAAAAAATTATACTGGAAAAGAGATTGAATTTACTTTTGTAGGAGGAAAAGATTTCCCAGAAGACTTATCAAAATATGCTTTAGTTATTCACTGT
>JAVXGR010000081.1:0-798 GCA_036657335.1 Clostridium sp.
CTCGTTGACTATATTTACATTATAGGAAAAAACAACTTTCCAAACAGGATTCCATTTAATAGCAAAACAACAGTGGAATGGGTTCTGCCACCAGAAGTGATAATCATAAACAGAACTGATCTTCTTAAATATATACTCACATGCAATCCAAAGACAAAGCGTGACGCTACAATAGAAAAATATATCGATCAAATAAAAGAAAACTATCCTGCCATTGAAAAAGTTGAAACTATGTTCAAAGAATTTCATGCATTATTAATGGGTGGGGATGAAAATAAGCTAGACGGATATTTGGGGAAATACAGTGAAAGCAAGATACAATCTTTTTGCAATGGAATAAAAAAGGATATCATTTCGGTCAAGAATGCGATATCCCTTTCTGTAAGTTCTGGATTTGTTGAAGGAAACAACAACAAATTCAAAGTCCTCAAACGTATTGTATATGGTAGAAGCGGATTAGTCAATCTGGAGAAAAAATGCAAACTGGCATTTCTATCCAAACAGCAAGACTTTGCGCTCTCAACATTATTATAAAACAAGCTGGTATCAATTTGATACCAGCTGATGTTTTACATGCAATACCCAAAATTCAGAAAGAACCTCCTTGCGAAGCCAGCGGTTTTTTCATTTGCTTTTTTATTTCACAGTAACATAAAAGAAATAGGTGTTCATCAGCTTGCCATCGGGCGCGGATTCATCCGCAGTAATCACAAAATCGCCCGATTGGGTAAAGGTAAGCCCCCACAGCTGCCTCGTGATCATACCCACTGCATCCTCATCAGGCTTTGCACCGTTTAA
>JAVXGR010000082.1:0-771 GCA_036657335.1 Clostridium sp.
GTATATACAAAACCAAGGTTAGGGCTTACATCCGCTACCTTAAAAGGATAGTGGTTTTACGCCCAGATTTATAAAATCAAAGTCATAATTTAAGAATAAACTCATTCTTGAATTATGACTTTTTTTAAATTTTTAATCACTTTTAAAAGTTATATTTATTATTCTATATCTATGCTTTATAATTTTACTCTTCCATGTATATCGGTGATTCTGTTTCCCTGCAATATTTAACTACGAGACATTCTGCTATATTCCTAGGACATCGCTTACACATACATTGCTCAACTTGCCATATACATCCCTTTTCTTTCTCAGGACATTTTGTACAGTTATATGGACTAACCATAAATACCACCTCTTTCAATTTAAACTTAGTATATTTATTATAACATATGAAATTATAACTATAGAATCTTATGATTAAACTACAAAAGTACTTTTAATAAGAATTAATAACCCTATATGATGAAAGACTAAGAGTTAAAATACTACTAAGGATATAGTTGCAATTTTTATAGGTTGTTATGATTTAATCATCTTATATTATTGAAGAATTATGAGTTTAACAGTTCATTTAAAATTCTTAATATTCATTAACTATAAGGTTGATAGTATCGTATTATGCATATATAATTATATTATATGCGTTATTTGTTATCATTTAAGTGTAGCTCTGATTACAAACTAACTATATTGTCAACAGCCCACTACCCTAAAGGGATAGGGGCTTGGGGCGAAGCCCTAAGTGTCTGCTCTGAAAGTAGTATTGTC
>JAVXGR010000083.1:0-768 GCA_036657335.1 Clostridium sp.
GGCCTACAATGTGAGCGGAGAATATGCTATGCTCAAACTAGCCGTAAAATCAGGCGTTCTAGATGAGAAGGCTATTTATGAAAGTTTGATCTCTATCAAACGTGCAGGAGCAGACATTATCATCACTTACTTTGCAAAAGAGATAGCCAAAAAACTTCAGGAGGGATACTATGAATCACACTAAATCATCAGCTATTTATGAAGAAGCAGTTAAATATATACCAGGCGGGGTAAATAGCCCAGTACGTGCCTTTAAATCAGTGGGAATCGATCCTATCTTTATAGATAAGGCACATGGCTGTAGAATTAAAGATGTAGATGGCAATGAGTATATTGACTATATTTGCTCATGGGGACCACTTATATTAGGTCATAGTAATGAGAAGATTACAGAAGGTATTGCAGAGGTAATAGCTAAAGGTACTAGCTATGGGGTGCCCACTCAAATTGAAGTAGAAATGGCAAAGATTATTGTAAAAGCCTACAAAGGCATTGATAAAATACGTATGGTTAACTCAGGGACAGAAGCAACTATGAGTGCCCTAAGAGTTGCAAGAGGCTATACTAAACGTAACAAAATCTTGAAGTTTGAAGGGTGTTACCATGGACATTCTGATGCGCTACTTGTAAAGTCTGGTTCAGGGACCATTACTTATGGGGTACCAACTAGCCCAGGCGTACCGGAAGATGTGGTGAAAGATACATTGGTAGCAAGGTACAATGATATAGAAGGACTAAGAAAAGTCTTTGCAGAGAACCAAGATAGGA
>JAVXGR010000084.1:0-763 GCA_036657335.1 Clostridium sp.
TTTGAAATATTTATTTAATTATATATATGTAGGATAGGTATTTTTGCAATTGACATACCATGAATTGGTAATATATAATAATACTAAAGTATAATATACTTGTAACTTAGAAATATATCCTTTATTTGGGCGCTTTGGATATATGGAGTTAGTAGCGCAACCGACGACTATATTCATGATAAATTGATTATAGTCATTTTTTATGCCTGATTTTGTTAAATAACATTAGTGTATTAAAAATTTAGGTACAGGGTGTACATAAAAATAAAATATGAGGGAGAACTAAAATGTTAAAAAAGAAAAACAATAATAAAGGATTTACATTAGTAGAATTACTAGTAGTAATAGCAATAATAGGAATATTAGCAGTAGTAGCAGTACCTGCATTATTTAAGAATATAGAAAAAGGTAAAGTTGCAGATTTAGAGGCAGATATAAGTGCAATAAGAAGTGCGGCATTATCAGTATATGCTGATAGTTCAATGTTACCAGTAGAAACTATAGATGGATCTGGAGTAGGAACAGGTAACTTAATATATTCAGAATTAGAAGGATTAAGTAAACCGTTTGGAGGAACTTATGCAACGAAACTAGTGGGAACTAACTCAGAAAAATTATTATTGGAAATTGCAGTTACAAATGGAATAAGTGCAGATGGAGCTAAGAAATTAGCTAATGATTTAGGAGATAAATATGTAGATGAATCAGGTGCTCAAATATCATCAGCAAATGCACAAGCTATAGGAGCAAGTGGAAGTATATT
>JAVXGR010000085.1:0-762 GCA_036657335.1 Clostridium sp.
TCTTCTCCACTTTTATTAATGTATCCCCACTTATAATTTAATTGTACAAGAGCTAAGTCCTCTACAAAATTATTTACGACATTGTACTTTGCTTCCACTACTATATTACCCCTTAAATCAATAAAGCCTTTTTTATTATCCATTCTAAATATTCTTAACCCTTGAAATTCTTCACCTATCCAGTGAAAATGTGGTTCTATTATAAAGTTACCACTACTATTAATTACTCCAAATTTTCCATCTATAGCAACTACCGCGGTATCTTCTATAAAATCTTCTCCCTCTGAAAATTGAGGTTCTATTAATATTTCACCTTCATTGTTTATATATCCAAACTTACCCTTTTGTTTAATCAAATATAATCTTTTTTCCATTTTTTCCTCCTAGAACACTATAATTTATAGTCACAAGTAAATTATTTACTATATAACATAGTTTTAATACACTAAGATAAATATACCATAAATATATTACCTTTATATTTATTTTATATTGAAAAACTAATTTTATATTGAAAGAAAGTTTTTTTATTTTTTTATATATAGTATAATTTATATAGCAATACATGTTTTTTATGATTATGACTATATAGAAAAGATTTTAACCTCACATAAAAACTTTTCCCAAGTGAACCTATTAGGACTTTATTTTACAGGCGTACTTATTAAATCTTCTATTTTGTAGATATACTTATTAAAAAATACAAGGAGGGTGACAACAGTTAAAGAATATCTATAAATATCTATAAAAATGTATTGACTT
>JAVXGR010000086.1:0-760 GCA_036657335.1 Clostridium sp.
GTAGTTCTGAATTAGGATATGATGGTTCTAGCAATTTATCATCTGCTGTTTGTACTGCTATTTCTGATGCTGCTAGAAATAAGGGTGTTCTTGTTGTTTTAAACAATGAAGTTATGTTAGCTTCAGAAGCAACAAAAACAAATACATTATCACTAAATACATTCCAAGCTTTATGTGGTGGCCCTATAGGTATAATTGATTGTAATGAACTTGTACTATTTAAAAATATAGCTGCTAGAACTATTATTGATACAGATGTAGTAGAATCTAGAGTTGCATTACTAAAAGCAGGGGTAGGTATGGATGATAGTTTCATAAAATTTGCTACAGATAGTGGGTGTAAAGGTATAGTAATAGAAGCAATGGGTAGAGGAAATATACCTCCAAATATGTTTGAAGGTGTTAAATATGCCCGTGAGCATAATATTCCTGTTGTTATTGTTTCTAGATGTCATTCAGGTAGGGTTTTTGATAGCTATGGATATCAAGGTTCTGGGCGTGACCTTAGAAATCTAGGATGTATCTTTGGTGGTGATTTACCAGGACAAAAAGCTAGAATAAAGCTTATGTTGGCACTTGGAAAAACTAATGACTTAAATGAAATTAAAAACTTCTTTGAAGAAGGAATTTATTATTAATAAATTGAAATGTCTATCTCATAATTTTGAGATAGACATTTTTTATTATTCTAGTATTATATTTTATATATTATGTTATTAAGTAAACATGCCTTAGAATCTAATGTCCTATCTCCATCTCT
>JAVXGR010000087.1:0-754 GCA_036657335.1 Clostridium sp.
ATAAATATGTTACCAACAACATGTCATGTATATTTTGGTGAAGTTATGATGGCAAGTGCAAATGGAAGATTAGCTCATAAACCAGTTTCAGAGGGAATTTCTCCAGAAAAGGGAGCAGATATCTATGGGCCAACAGCAGTTTTAAAATCAGCAGCAAAAATGGATCATCTAAAAACTGGTGGAACACTGTTAAATCAAAAATTTCTTCCAAATGTAGTTAAGGGTGAAGAGGGATTAAATCATATGGCAGATGTTGTAAAAACATATTTCAATATGGATGGACATCATATACAATTTAATGTAATAGATAAAGAGACACTTTTAAAGGCTCAGCAAAATCCAGATGAATATAAGGATTTAATAGTTCGTGTTGCTGGATATAGTGATCACTTTAGAAATCTAAGTAAGGCTTTACAAGATGAGATAATAGATAGAACAGAGCAAAATTTTAATTAGTTAAAAAGGAGGATGTAGTGAGAATAGGATTTATAGGGGCAGGAAATATGTCTGGAGCGATAATTAAAGGGATAATCTCTTCAGGGATTGTAAAAAAAGAGGATGTATTTGCTTCAGATAAGTTTTTACCAACTTTAGAAAAAGTAAAAACAAACTATGGAATAAATATAACTGAGGATAATAAAGAGGTTGTAGAAAAGTGTGATGTGATATTTTTAGCTGTAAAACCACAGTTTTATAATGAAGTGATAAAAGAGATATCACCATTTGTAAAAGCAACTACAACTGTAGTAACGAT
>JAVXGR010000088.1:0-742 GCA_036657335.1 Clostridium sp.
ATTTGATATTTAGCTTTTGAAACCAGTGCAATTTATACATTTATTTTCATATATTATTAAAGAAGAGATGCCTTGTTTTCCGTATTGTTTCATGGTTTTTAATGCTTCTTGTTTTGACATTGGAAATGATATAGATTTTGTGTCAGATCTTATTATAATATATTTACTCACATTATAACCTCCTAAAAATATATGGATTAGTAATTGTTGTACTTGATATAGTTTTTGATTAATATCAATAAATATACACAACATATTGTTGAGAATTTCATCAAAAACGTCTATGTTGACATTGATTTCTTAAGGAATATATAATTAACATGTAAGAAAAATAAATATTATTAAAAAATAATAAGTTATTATGTAAATTATTAACGTAGAGGGGGTATTTTATGATATTAATGATAGATAATTATGATTCATTTGTATATAATTTAGTTCAATTTTTAGAAGAGTTAGGAGAAGAAATAGTAATAAAAAGAAATGATGAAATTAGCATAGAAGAAATAAAAAATTTAAATCCAGAAATTATTGTGTTATCACCAGGGCCATGTTCGCCCAAAGAAGCAGGGATATGCATAGAGGTTGTTGATTATTTTAAAGGTAAAAAACCTATTTTGGGTATATGTTTAGGACATCAAATAATAGGACATGCATTTGGGGCAAGTATAATAAAAGCTAAACAACCCGTACATGGTAAAGTTCATGCGATAGATCATATAGATAAAGGGGTATTTAAAAG
>JAVXGR010000089.1:0-741 GCA_036657335.1 Clostridium sp.
TTCAGATCTTTATAATGTATTAGCTGTTGGTTCGTTTGGAGATACACAAGAAGGTATGGATAAGTTATTAGACTCTTTGAAAGAAATAAGCGAAGATTACTTTGGAAAAGGTAAACGTTTAGCTGATTTTATTGAAATACCTAAAATACCTGAACAAATGCTTTTACCACGTGATGCATTCTATAGTGATAAAATTTCAGTGCAAATATGTGAAAGTGTTGGTATGACCAGTGGTGAATTTTTAATGGCATATCCACCAGGTATACCTATACTTTGCCCAGGTGAAAAAATAACACAAGAAATTATAGACTACGTATATGAATTAAAAAGAGTTGGTTTATACGTACAAGGAACTGAAGATAGTGAGGTTGAATTTATAAAAGTAGTTAAATAGCTAAATATTGTCAATAGCCCACTACCCTAAAGGGATAGGGGCTTGGGAATACAAAAGACTTATTATTAATCTTCTATCAGATTAATAATAAGTCTTTCTTTTTGTAAAATTATTTACTTTTACTTTATGGAATACCCATAAGCTTAGTTATGCATTTTTTCTAAATTACTTAATTCCAAAGATTCTCTTTAAAAAACTAGTTTTTGGAGCTCTTTGCTTTTCAAGCATTCCACTATAATCAGTTTTAAGTTTTTTAGTTTCTGAAACATTACCTTTGTTAGCCTCTACTTTGTTATCTTCTACTTTAGTAGGTTCAACAACTACTTTACCTTCAACTTTATTAGTTG
>JAVXGR010000090.1:0-732 GCA_036657335.1 Clostridium sp.
ATCCAGTCATCCCTGCTGATTTAACTACTTCTTTTCCTTCTTCTAATGTAGCATCTTCAACATATTCATTTCCTGGGCTATAAGTTTCATGTACTTCATTTACCAAGTCATATGTTTTTCCATTAAGACCTGATTGTTGTCCATAAACACTAAACCCTACAGTTCCTCCACCCACATATCCTGAAATATAAATTGGGAAATCATATGGATTTTCAAATTTATAATCAACAACACCATAAGCCACTGTTGCATCTAATCCTGGATCTGAATACGAAACAGTTAATGAATGATTCATTCTCTCCGTTGATCTTATATTAGCTCTCATTACAGCTCTATATAAAGTTGTTGAAACTTGACATATACCTCCACCGTAATCTGGAACAATTTCACTACCTATATAAGTATTAGCCTTTTCGTATCCTTTATCTGGAGTAGTATCTCCAATTAAATCATTATAACTAAATACTTCTCCTGGCATTAAAACAACACCATTAACAGTTTCAGCCGCAATTTGCATATTTCTTACTCTTCCATCTCCACCATCTCTATAACTAGTACTATATGCTCCTATTACTCCATCTATTTTGCTTAGTTCTGCTTCTGTTACCTTTGCTTTAGATTCTTTAAGTTCAAAAGTTAAATTAACATCCTGAGTTGGATCTCCATTAATATTTTCAACAAGTTTATTATGAAGTTCCTCTTCATTTATTTCATAACCAGATACTTCTGGAG
>JAVXGR010000091.1:0-719 GCA_036657335.1 Clostridium sp.
CTATACACTGTTTTGTTCTATCTATGGTATGAGTATTATTCATACTCACACCATGGATTTCAACAGGGCAAACATCTTTACATCTATTACAATCAATACAGTTGTTACTTTTAAACATAACTCTATATCTTTTTTCTAATCCTTCTGGATTTGCACACCATTTACATCTCAAAGGGCATCCTTGAAAAAATATTAAAGTTCTTACTCCAGGTCCATCATACATATTGTATTTTTTAACATTAAAAATTCTTGCTTTTCTTTCTAAATGGTTATTTTCCATAAGTTTCTCCAAATTTTAGAAGTGTGTTAACACCGTTCTACTTATAATTTCATCTTGTACATCTTTACATAACTCAACAAAGTAAGCACTATATCCAGCAACACGAACTATTAAATCTCTATAAGCTTCAGGATTTTTTTGAGCTGCAAGTAAAGTTTCATTGTCTAAATAGTTAAATTGCATCTCTCCTAATTGTAAAGCACAAGCACTACGTAACAATGTTATAATTCCGTTTTCTCCCTCAGGAGTTTCAAGTAAACCAGATATTAACTTAAAGTTATGAACCATTCCAATGTTCATACTATCACATGCCATTTTAGAAACAGATTTTATTATTGCTGTAGGTCCTTTTGTATCTGCTCCTTGAGTAGGACTTATTCCATCTGAAAGTGGAGTCCAAGCTTTACGTCCATTTGGTGTAGCTCCTGTTATTTGTCCT
>JAVXGR010000092.1:0-716 GCA_036657335.1 Clostridium sp.
CTTTCGTAATATCAGTTCTAATAATTTTACAAATTATTAGGCTAGTTTTGTAGTAAACCCTCGCTTACCTTTGTCTAGCAACAAGTCGCACTGTCTTCATTTTCTTTTATCTTATATCCATTAGAAGTTAATATTTTTATTACTTCTCCTTTGCAATCTTTAAAATTATCTAGTCCTAAAACTATATTATCTGTTCCTTTTTCTTTTAATTTTTCTAATGTGCCTTGATATATTAATTTCCCCTTATTTATTACGCCAACATTATCTGCTATAAGCTCAATTTCACTTAAAATATGACTAGATATAATAACAGTAATACCTTTTTTCTTAGGCAGAGTTTTTATAAGCTCCCTAATTTCTAAAATCCCTGCTGGATCTAATCCATTAGTTGGTTCATCTAAAATAAGCAATTTGGGATTTCCTATAAGAGCTGCTGCAATACCAAGTCTTTGCTTCATTCCTAAAGAAAATTCATTAACCCTTTTATTTTTTACATCCCATAACCCTACAGTCTTTAATACCTCTTCTATTGAACTTTTTTCTAGCTTTAATACTCTTCTTATAATATCTAAATTTTCATATGCACTTAAATGTCCATAATAAGATGGACTTTCTACTAATGCACCTATTTGACTTAAAATATTCTCCCTATTTTTGTTTATATCCATATTTAATACTCTTATCTGCCCTTTAGTAGATTTCACCAATCCAAGTAA
>JAVXGR010000093.1:0-715 GCA_036657335.1 Clostridium sp.
GTCATTCAGCATTCTCAGGAAAGTTATATGCTGGTGATATAATAGGATATGATGGAAGTAGTGATGGTGACTGGGATCATTTAGGGTTTATAACACAAGCTGATGATTATACAGCTAATTATGGTGGGAAAATTTATTATGACTATAAGGTTGCCCAACATACAACTGATTATCATGCGTGGACGTCAACATCTACTAATGGATGGGAGAATTTAGGAGATAGTGGATATACTTATGGCTTAATTAGAGATTAACATTTAAATTAACGAAAAAGGGGCTGTCGCAAAATGATTATTAATTAATCAGGAGTGACGCTCCTTTTATATTTAAAATCTAAAAATCACACCAAGTTGAACTTAATTTTCTAACTTGCTGTGATTTTATCATTTTTAGGTAAACTTAATAAACATCTATGAATTTTTTTTAAATTAAGATGCTTTTTTGATATCGTGGAGATGTTTTCCAAGCCTTTCATTCTGAATTTTCGCATGAAATTTATTTATATTATAGCCAAAACAGAGCAGGATAAATTCAGTTTTAACACCAATTTTACCACGTGTTAAAAATCTATTAAATCTATAGTCATTTTTTAAGACTCCAAATGCACCTTCAACTTGAATCGACCGATTCATTCGGAGCTTTATTCCATCTTCAGTTTTTATATTTTGATAAGAAATTTCACGCTTTTTTATAAAGTTTTTAGAAACTTGCATTT
>JAVXGR010000094.1:0-712 GCA_036657335.1 Clostridium sp.
TAATTGTCATCATTGTCATTATAGAATTCTTATAATCAGGATTATTTCCTTCTAGTGTAAATTTTATAACTACATATGTATTTTTACTACTATTCGTATCAATCTTTTTTATTGAAATAACTGTATCTACTGGGTTCTTATTATCTCTTATTATCAAATCTGGTTCATTAATAGTACTCAATATCTCATCTCTATATTTATCTAAAATTCCTATTCTTCTTTCATCAACATGCTCTGCTCTATTTCTAGTTAAAACTAATTCATCCGTTAATATTTCATTTTCAAAAAAATCTTTATATATATCTAAATTAATTCTACCTAAACTTTCAATTAATTCATATTTGTTTTCATTAGTCATATATTCCCCCGTACCAACCTATGATTTTTATTATATCACGTTATTAATTTTTTACTTACTAAATATTTAGTAAGTTGAGTATATTTAACGATAAAATCACTAAGAAAACCTATATATAGTAGGTGGAGTAGTAGTAACATTATGACTCAACCTCATTTACACCAGTAAGGTAATAGGCGCATATCATAAGGCTATGATCCGCCACAAGGCTTTATACTATTTTTAATAATACAATACCAAATTGTATATACAAAGTGATTAAGCATAGAGTAAAACGTGATTCAGGGGCGTATATACAATAGGTAATTACCTAAAGATAAAATATGATTGTATATACATAGAATATGCCATTAT
>JAVXGR010000095.1:0-710 GCA_036657335.1 Clostridium sp.
TTATCAACAAATTCTTTCATTGAAAGTGTAGCTTCTTCAACTAAATATACTATATCAATTTCTTCAATATTTAAATCATATGCTCCTGATTCTATTTTTGAAGTATAAATTATATTATCTATTAAACTTATTAATCTATTGCTATTTCGCTTCATTGTACATATATAATTACCTATTTTTTCTTTTGGTATATGTTCATCTTTATTATTTAAGTTCTCTATTAGATTTTGTGTTGTAACTATAATATTTAAAGGAGTTCTTAATTCATGAGATAAATTCACAAAATAATTATTTTTATATTTCTCATGTTTTAATAATTGTGCATATAACTCTTTATTTTCCTTTAGCCTCTTATTTAATTCATTAGTTCGCTGTCTTACTAATGCATTTAATATGTTAACTCTATTCCAAATTATAAATATACTAGCTAAAATAACAAATAAATATATACTATATGCAATTGATGTTTTCCAAGGCGGATTGCTTATTGTTATGTTTATAACTGTCGGTACACTCCACTCTCCAACAAAACTTTTTCCCGACACTTCAAACGTATAATTGCCAGGCTCCAAATTTGTATAATTTACATAATTCCTATTTTCTGCCCGAATCCAATCTTCATTAACCCCAGATAATTTATATGCATACTCCATTTTATTATGACTTAAGTAATATGTACTAAAAAAACTAAACCCAATTTGGTTGTTTTT
>JAVXGR010000096.1:0-708 GCA_036657335.1 Clostridium sp.
GAAGTTGCTAAAACTTTCTGGACTATTGGAAAAGATAGTAATGGGTACCCAATCTATAAAGAAGGAAAAAAATTCCATCATGTTTCAACAGATGAGGTTTATGGAAGTTTAAATAAAGACTGGGATATTCCAAAAGAGCTTATTTTAGATGAAGCTGTTGCAAAAATTGCAACTGGAAGAAAAAATCTTCAAACTTATGGAGAGAAGATGTTTACAGAAAGCACTTCACTTGATCCAAGAAGTCCATATTCAGCATCTAAAACAGCATCAGATATGATAGTTATGGCATATGGAGAAACATATAAGTTTCCATTTAATATAACAAGATGTTCAAATAACTATGGACCATATCACTTCCCAGAGAAGTTAATTCCGCTAATTATTAAAAATATCTTAGCTGGAAAGAAACTTCCTGTATATGGAAAGGGAGATAATGTACGTGATTGGTTATATGTAATGGATCACTGTAAAGGTATAGATATGGTTATATCTAATGCTAAGACACATGAGATATATAATATTGGTGGATTTAATGAGGAACAAAACATTAATATAGTAAAACTAACTATAGATACGATAGCTAGAATCATGAAAGAGGAGCCAAAATATCAGACAGTTTTAAGTACTGATTTAGCTAATATCAATTATGACCTAATAACTTATGTACAAGATAGATTAGGGCATGATGCAAGATACGCCATTGACCCA
>JAVXGR010000097.1:0-701 GCA_036657335.1 Clostridium sp.
CATTATCTGTGGCAAGTTGTAATGCATCTTTATCACCAGTTACAACATAAACCTCCATATTATCTTTTTCGGCTAATACAGATATAGTTCCAATTAAATCATCTGCTTCATAACCATCTAATTCAAATATACTAATCCCCATCTTACAAAGAATCTCTCTTATTATAGGAAATTGCATTGAAAGCTCTGGTGGTGTTTTCTTTCTTCCAGCCTTATATTCCTCATACTCTTCATGCCTAAATGTTTTAGACGACTTATCAAATGTAGTAACGATATAATCTGGATTTATATCTTCTTTAAGCTTAATAAGCATATTTAAAAATCCATATACTGCATTAGTATGAACTCCCTCTTTAGTTGTAAGCTCAGGTATTGCATAAAACCCTCTATATAATAAACTATTTCCATCTAAAATTGCTAAAGTTTTCTTACTAATTTAAATCACATCCTACTCAATATATTTTCTTAACCTGTATATATTTAAATTTTGCCATGATTTAAGTTTACTATACTTTAAATCAGTGCTTGTAATCTTAAAATCCAATTTCAACATGACGAATACATATAATTAAATTACTACACTATTATAAATAATAACTTTAAAAAATACTTAGGTCTAACTCCTGGGATAATTTTTCTAAAACTTTAATACCACCAATACTGTTACCTTTGTTGTCAAGCGCTGGTCCTACAACCCCAAT
>JAVXGR010000098.1:0-686 GCA_036657335.1 Clostridium sp.
CTAATTATATGGTTATTAACTGTCCGTGAGTCAGGCATGCATATATTTAGTGGATAAGAAAGAAAAAAAGTTAGGAGTATGATATAATTATTCATAGAGTGCTCACGGAAACTAAATTAGATTATTTGATTTTTTACTAAAAATATAAGAAATCTATAAGTTTAGCTTCTAAAGAAAATTTTATTTAAAAATGGGCAACACAAATAGACTTACTAAAATGTAAGTTTTTTGAAGTATAAATTTAGTTATTTATTTTAGGATAATAGGCTTAGAATATTAAATTTAAAAGCCTTAAATTGAGCATCAAGATGAATATTGATACTTGCAATCATAGTCATAAAAGAATAACGCTTTTTACCGTGAATTCTTAAAGTATGAAGCTTATAGTTATTTAAAATTCTGTTATTTATACGTTCAGAGCAAGTTCTGATTTTATAAATTTCCTTCCATTGTTTTGAACCACGAGGGATTTTAGTAAATAATCTTATATCCCAATCTGGTTTAGTATAGATGACCCTTCCATATTTTGATGGAGAACACTGCTCAATGCAAGAGCAACTTTTAACTTTTTTACACGCAAGCGGACAGCGCCATTTTATACGAGAACGACTTTTTTCAAAGCCATTGTATATCATTTCATGTCCGCCTATGCATGTTGGAACTCCTTTTTCGCTTATAGATAAGCT
>JAVXGR010000099.1:0-686 GCA_036657335.1 Clostridium sp.
ATATATTTAAAGGGGCAGGAGCTAAAGTTGTTATTGAAGAATTTTTAGAAGGTGTTGAAGCATCTATATTATCAATAACAGACGGAAAAACAATAATACCGTTTTTATCAGCAAAAGACCATAAACAAATATTTGATGGTGGAAAAGGACCAAATACAGGCGGAATGGGAGTTCTAGCACCAAACCCATATGTAACAGATGAGGTACAAAAAGACTTCGAAGAAAACATAATGGCAAAAACATTAAAAGGAATTCAAGAAGAAGGATATGACTTCAAGGGAATAATATTCTTTGGATTAATGATAACAAAAAAAGGAACATACCTTTTAGAATATAACGTAAGAATGGGAGATCCAGAAACACAATCAGTACTTTATTTAATGGAAAGTGACTTGTTAGATGTAATAGAAGCAGCAATGAATGAGGAATTAGCAAATATAGAAGTTAAATGGAATAAAGGAACATGCGTGAATGTTGTACTAGCATCAAAAGGATATCCAGCAGAGTTTGTTAAAGGATATGAAATAAATATAAAAGAAGAAGTGAGAGATAAAGTATTCTTAGCAGGGGCTAAAGCTGAAAATGGAGTTTTAAAAACTAGCGGTGGTAGAGTTTTATCTGTACTTGGAGTAGGTGCTACTGTTGAAGAAGCTAGAAGTGAGGCTTATAAGAATATTGATGGTGTT
>JAVXGR010000100.1:0-669 GCA_036657335.1 Clostridium sp.
TAGAGAAGAAGGTAGAGAAGAGGGTAGAGAAGAAGGTAGAGAAGAAGGTAGAGAAGAAGGTAGAGAACAAGAAAGAATCCAAAATGCAAAGAATCTATTATCAATGGGAATAGAAAGTAAAATTGTTGCGGCTGGAACAGGACTTACTATTGAAAAAGTAGAGGAACTAAGGAAAGATATAGATATACCATCAGAGGGATAGAAGCAAATTCTGAAAGCAATTACCAAAAGGAAATCAAACATTAACTAAAGGGCTATAACAAAAAATATTTGTTATAGCCCTTTTTAGAGTTCTAATAATGTTATAGATATAAAAGAGACCTGTTGTAAAATGAAATTGAACTAATTAATTTTTGAATGGTTAAAACCCTAAATTACTAAATGTTTTATTTCTTAACTCTTTAGTATCTCTGTTTTCTATTAACCTACGGTTATTGCAATTTGTCTCAGCAAGTAGTAAAATCTAATATTTTAACAGAGGAAGTTAAATTAAGAATTGAAGAGAAGGATAAGATTAATTAAAACATGTATAAGAATATATGTTCGTGTCTATAATTTAAGTATAGATTAAAAACTATTCCTATTAAAAAATAGAAACTATTTAATGGCGATGATTTTTAGTATATAATTTAATTATGAAAGTCGGTGTAATTTTGGAAAAATCAAAAG
>JAVXGR010000101.1:0-663 GCA_036657335.1 Clostridium sp.
TTGTAGTTAAAATATAGAAGCCCGAAGGACAAATCTGTTATAACTATACATTTATATAGTTACTAATATGACTTCAGTGCCAAAAAAAATAGTGATGTTCTATTGCAATAGAGGTACTACGGAAAACTTCATTAAAGAAGGCAAAAATGGATTTTTATTTGATAAAATGAGCAGTTCAAGCTTTATTTCCAATGTAAATAGGCTTCAAGAAGTAATTTTGTCTATTTGATTCAATGAAATCAATTAGAATGTATAATCTAATTTCATGAATAATTCAGGTATAGATATTTATTTTATTGCTTTTTACAGTGTGTATTTTATGTTTGCATCATCTTATTTTTAAATTTATGATATAATTTTATTTAGATTTAAGATAAAGAGTATATAAAGTAGAACATATTTAGATTAAAGGGGGATATTGGATGAGGAGCAGAATTGACCTAACACAAGGACCAATTACACAAAAATTACTTAAGTTATCGTTACCTATAATGGGGACTGCATTTATACAAATGGCATATAACATGATAGATATGATATGGGTTGGAAAAATGGGAAGCAATGCAGTTGCAGCGGTTGGAACTGCGGGATTTTATCCCTGGCTAGCAATGGCATTTATTGCAATATCAAAGGTTGGTGGAGAGGTAAAAGTAGCTCAAAGTA
>JAVXGR010000102.1:0-280 GCA_036657335.1 Clostridium sp.
TTCCATCTCTGTATGTTCTACATCTCCCTTGATATCTGTCAACAGGAAGAAACCTTCGTAATGCTCTGTATACTCAGGTCTTTGATCAACAGGAAGTAAAGAGTTTAATTCCATTCCAATTAAAATAGAGTTAATCATTTTATTTTTAGATGAACCAGGATGAATATTTCTTCCTGTAATTTTTACCTTTACACTGGCAGCATTGAAGTTCTCATATTCTAATTCTCCTAATTCTCCACCATCTACTGTATAAGCAAATTCAGCACCAAATTTTTCTACG
>JAVXGR010000102.1:290-661 GCA_036657335.1 Clostridium sp.
CATTTAAATATTTAATAGCTGTTAAAATTTCAACAATACCAGCTTTGTCGTCAGCACCAAGAAGTGTTGTCCCATCAGTTACAATAAGATTTTGTCCTGCATAGCTAGAAAGTTCTGGAAAATCCTTAAGAGACATGATTATATTATCTTTAGAATTTAAAACAATATCTTCTCCAGAATAATTTTCAATGATTCTTGGATTTACAGAAGTCCCATTAAATGAAGGGGCTGTATCTATATGTGCTATAAAACCAATTGTTGGAATATTTTCATTACAGTTACTAGGAAGAGTAGCCATGATATACCCATTCTCATCTAAAGATATATCTTTTAACCCTAATAATTCTAAATCTTTAACAATAATATTTGCT
>JAVXGR010000103.1:0-647 GCA_036657335.1 Clostridium sp.
GCCCAAAGGGAAGTATGATTATAGATATAGGCGGAGGAACCGCAGATATAGCTATAATATCTTTAGGGGGAGCAGTAATTAGTGAATCAATAAAGATGGGTGGAGATAAGTTTGATGATGCTATAGCAAACTATATTAAAAAACATCATAATTTTCTTATAGGTGAACGAACATCTGAACAAATAAAAATTGAAATTGGAACAGCATATGGTAAGGAAGAAAAGCACATGACCGTAAGTGGAAGAAATTTAGTTACAAGACTTCCTGATAAAATACAAATTAGTTCATTAGAAATAAAAGATGCAATTGAAGCATGTACACAACAAATACTATTAGCAACATGTTCAGTCTTAGAAAAAACACCTCCAGAATTAGCATCAGATATCTGTGAAACTGGAATAATTATGACTGGTGGAGGATCACTTCTTAATGGGTTAGATAAAAGGATAGAAGAGAAAACTAAACTAAAGGTTAGAATTGCGGAAGATGCGTTGTTATGTGTTGCAAAAGGAACTGGAGACTCACTTGCGTCACTTAATTTATTAGAAAAAGTAAAAAAGAGTGATTTTAATTAACTACTCCTTAAAAACTTGTTTAAAGATATCTAGTAGGAAAGCCCTTTAAATCCATTTATTTGGATTCTAAGG
>JAVXGR010000104.1:0-640 GCA_036657335.1 Clostridium sp.
TACAACTAAGAAACTTTTAGTTATTTAAGGAGGATTATATGAATTATAATTTTGATGAAATAATAAACAGGAAACAATCTAAGTGTAGGAAATGGGATAATAAAATCTTAAAAGAAAAGTTTGGATTAACGCCAAATGCAATTCCAATGGATCTTGCAGACTTGGATTTTAAGTGTGCACCAGCAATAGTCAATGCACTTACTGAGAGAGCTTTACTTGGAGATTACGGTTATACATATGCTTATGATGAGTACTATGATGCTATAATAGATTGGAATAAAAGAAGATTTAATATTGAATTGAAAAAAGAGTGGATAACTTTGACTTTTGGTACAGTAAGTACTTTACATTATATAGTACAAGCTTTATTAAATGAAGGTGAAGCAGCTATGATAAATACTCCAGCTTACGATCCTTTTAAAGATGCAATAGTTAGACAAGGATGTCAATTAGTTTGTTCTCCATTAAAGATAGTCGATAACAGATATTATTTTGACTTTGAAGATATGATAAGAAAAATAAAAGAAGAAAATGTTAAGCTATTTATATTATGTAGTCCACAGAATCCGTCAGGAAGGGTATGGAGCTATGAAGAGTTAAATGAAGTTAGCAGAATATGTTTAGAAAATAATGTTGTATT
>JAVXGR010000105.1:0-637 GCA_036657335.1 Clostridium sp.
TATCTATTGTTAGCTTAACTATATTGATATTTTGTTCCTCATTGAAACCACCAATATTATATATTTCACCTACAGGTGAATTAGATACAACCATATCTATACCTTTGCAATGGTCATCCACATAAAGCCAGTCTCTAACATTATCCCCTTTTCCATAAACTGGAAGCTTTTTCCCCGCTAGTATATTTTTAATAATAAGAGGTATTAGCTTTTCTGGGAAATGGTATGGTCCATAGTTATTTGAACATCTTGTTATATTGAACGGGAACTTATATGTCTCACCATATGCCATAACAATCATATCTGATGCTGTTTTTGATGCTGAGTATGGACTTCTTGGATCAAGTGGAGTTTTTTCTGTAAACATAGTATCTCCATATGTTTGAAGGTTTGTTCTACCACTTGCAATTCTTGCAACCTTTTCATCTAAAACTAGCTCAACTGGCTCAGAATAATCCTTAGCTAAAGAACCATAAACCTCATCTGTCGAAACATGGTGAAACTTCTTTCCCTCTTTATATATAGGGTATCCGTTACCATCTTTACCTACTGTCCAAAATTGTTTTGCAACTTCCATCAGATTTTGTGTTCCTAATATATTTGTCTCTAAAAATACACCTGGATTTTCAATACTTCT
>JAVXGR010000106.1:0-633 GCA_036657335.1 Clostridium sp.
TAGGGCTTCTCCCATAAGGCTCATACCATACAAGAATAAACCTAAGCCTCCCATAAGACTTATTGCTATTTCCAAAATCTTTTCCTCCTTAGAGATAATTATATTATTTTTTCACATAATTTTTATACCTCTTGTATTCTATCAAATTTATTTACACCTTAGTGTTAAATGTATGTTAAATGTTATAAATGTATTAAGACTAGGTTAAATTTGCGCTAAATCTAATCTAGTCTTGTATATGTTTCTATATATTTATTTATTCGAATATTTTTCTATTATCTTCTCTGCACATTTTATTCCATCAACTGCCGCTGTTACTATTCCTCCTGCATACCCTGCACCTTCTCCACATGGATATAGCTTATTAACATTTACAGATTCTAAAGATTCTTCATCTCTTACAATCCTTATAGGAGCTGAAGATCTAGTTTCTACACCTGTTAATACTGCATCATCCATTGAAAAACCATGTATTTTCTTATTTAGTAATACTAGTCCTTCTTTCATAGTTTCTATAACAAATTGTGGTAAGCAGTCCTTAAGATTTACAAACTTGTATCCAGGTTGATATGATGGTACAACACTACCTATTTTAGTGGATACTCTATCATTTAAGAAATCTCCTACTAATTG
>JAVXGR010000107.1:0-632 GCA_036657335.1 Clostridium sp.
GATAACTTTAGTGATTTATTAAGCCTTATATTAAAATATTAATTTTATAATATTTCTTTACACAGCTATAAAATAATTTTATTATTGAAAACTTTAAGGTTTAGTATGCTTCATCTTAGAAGCGATTTGATTTGGTGAAATGATTTGTTATATTTATATTACAATAGAAGTATATCTATGTCAATATTTTCTTGGTAATAAATCAACTTAATTCCATATAAATTAAGTATTTGTTTTGCGAGAATTTATGTTGGTATTTGTAAGTCCATAGTGGTTATTCCACCTGTGTATCTTTATACAATTAAATCATAACACAGAATAATCCACTATGGATTTTTATTAATTGAACTTTATTTTACAACAAGTCTATTTATTTAAATATAATTTACTTTTAACATATATTTTACTTTTTAAGCCCCTTAGCTAATAATGCAGCTCCCATAGCCCCCGCATGATGTGCTAACTCATTAGTTTTAACCTTCGCTCGTAATTTATTGCTTAACATCTCAAGTACATAGGGGCATCTGCTTAATCCACCAGTTAAATAATAATTACCTGAATCTCCATGCTTACCACAAAGAGAAGATACCTTGCTAACCACTGAATCTATAACTGCAAAACAGATATTTTCT
>JAVXGR010000108.1:0-256 GCA_036657335.1 Clostridium sp.
AAGTCTAGCAATAGGCACTCTGTAAGGTGAACAAGACACATAATTTAAACCAGTCTTATAACAGAACTCTATAGAAGATGGTTCTCCTCCATGTTCTCCACATATACCTAATTTAAGATTTGGCTTAACACTTCTACCTAACTTAGCTGCCATTTGAACTAATTTACCAACTCCATTTTGGTCTAGAACTTGGAATGGGTCTTTTTCTAATATCTCACTATTTACATAATCCCCTAAGAATTTATTAGCATCATCT
>JAVXGR010000108.1:266-627 GCA_036657335.1 Clostridium sp.
GTTAAGCAAGCTCTAGGTACTTCTATCATAGTTCCTACAGTATAATCTACTTTAACTCCTGATTTTTCTAATTCTTCATTTATAACAGCTATAACATTTTCTTTTATAGTTTTTAATTCCTTAACTTCACCTACTAAAGGTATCATTATTTCAGGATTAACTTCTACGCCACTTTCTTTGGCTTCTATAGCACCTTGTATTATAGCCTTAGCTTGCATCATAGCTATCTCTGGGTAAGTTATAGCAAGTCTACAACCTCTATGTCCAAGCATTGGATTTAATTCTTGTAAATCAACTATTCTTTTTCTTATTTCTTTAACTTCAATACCCATAGTGTTTGCTAAAGCTTCTATAGCTTCAT
>JAVXGR010000109.1:0-259 GCA_036657335.1 Clostridium sp.
AGGTTCGTCTTACTAAGAAATCAATTTCTGCAAAATCCTTACTTACATGTGTAGCATATCTATAGTAGTTATGACTACCAAGTATTATTGAATTTAACTTTGATACTTCTTTATCGTTCCGATTTTTCTGTATCACTTTTATTTGATTCTTAATCTTTATAATAGTATTTTGTTTTGCTTTATCAATCATCCTACTATTACAAACATATCTATGCTTTTTTAATTTGACCTTTAATTTAAATCCTAAAAACTCTGTATA
>JAVXGR010000109.1:269-617 GCA_036657335.1 Clostridium sp.
TTGTTATTTTTGACTTATCTGCGCTAACTTCTAGTTCTAGTCTATCCTTTAACCATAATGTCACTGATTTATATACCTTCTTAGCACTATTGTAATCTCTACAAAATATTTTAAAATCATCTGCATATCTTACTAGCCACATCTCTTTTAAGTTAGATGTTCTTTGAAATTTATACCTATGAAGTCCTTTATATTTATAGTTGGTCTCAAATGTTTCCCATTGTGAGCTAACCCACCAATCTAGTTCATTTAAAACTACATTGGCTAATAAAGGGCTTATTATTCCTCCTTGTGGTGTTCCTTTTGTAGGAATTCCTATACCTTTTATTTCTGACTTGAGTATTTTTC
>JAVXGR010000110.1:0-610 GCA_036657335.1 Clostridium sp.
GTTACAATAGCTAAATTTCCTTCTTTTTCAAGAAGCACATTTTTTAATTCCATTAATAAAGCCCTCCCTTTCACAATTACGTGTTTGAATTTTTATATTTTAATTATTTGGTCGTATATTCATTTTTTTACATATTTCTTTGCTTAAAATTAATAAAATTATTAATTTTTTCATCATTGTTAATATTATAACAAATAATTGCAAAAAATAATTGAAGTCTTTCAACTTCAATTACAATTATAATACTTTGTTAAATTTTTTGCAATATAATTCTCAATTATGATTATATTTTTTTATTTTAACCTTATATTTCCTATTTTTCGTTGTTGTATTTATCATGTAGTAAGTATATTAAAGTTAATAAACTTTCACTTAAATGTACATTTTCTACCATAACGCCTTCTGGAACTGCAAGATCTACAGGCGCAAAATTCCATATTCCATTAACTCCACCGTTTACTAATGAGTCGCAAACTTTTTGTGCATTAATTCTTGGAACACATATAACACCAATATCAATATTATTATCTTTTAAATAATCATCTAATGTATCAATATCTTGTATTTCTACATCTCTAATCCTCATTCCTAAAAGTTTAGGATTTGCATC
>JAVXGR010000111.1:0-281 GCA_036657335.1 Clostridium sp.
GCCAGGAGTGGGTAAAACAGCTGTAATTGAGGGACTAGCTCAAAAGATATCTGAAGGAAACATACCAGAAATATTAAGGGAAAAGCAAATTTTCTGTTTGGATATAACAAATATAATTGCTGGAGCTAAATATAGAGGTGAGTTTGAAGAAAGATTAAAAAAGATAATAGAAGAAGTTAAAGGAAATAAAAATATAATTTTATTTATAGATGAAATTCATACAATAATAGTAGCTGGTGGAGCTGAAGGAGCAATTGATGCCTCTAATATATTAAAGCCAT
>JAVXGR010000111.1:291-609 GCA_036657335.1 Clostridium sp.
TCTTTAGCTAGAGGAGATATACAATGTATCGGTGCTACAACAATAGATGAGTATAGGAAGTATATAGAGAAAGATTCAGCATTAGAGAGAAGATTCCAGCCTGTAACAGTCGGTGAGCCAACTAAAGAGGAGACTCTTAAAATATTAATTGGACTTAGAGATAAATATGAGTCACATCATAGAGCAAAAATAACTGATGAAGCTATAAATGCATCAATTGAAATGTCAGATAGATATATAGTAGATAGATTTATGCCAGATAAGGCAATAGATTTACTTGATGAAGCATCTGCTAAAGTTAGAATAGAAACTTTGGTA
>JAVXGR010000112.1:0-607 GCA_036657335.1 Clostridium sp.
TAGGAAAATAAAAACCATGCGTAGCATGGCTTAATGTCTAGCTTCATTAATGTTTTAATTTTCACCTAAAAAGTGATAAAAAATATAGAAAAAGAGATTCAAATTTGTTATAGTTAATTTGCAAAAAACACTTAACAAAGGAGAATCTCATATGAATAGTTTAGTAGAAAAGTCAGTAAATTTCAATAGGAAAGTTAAAGTTAATTTTGAAGGTGGAGATTTAACATCAGATGCTGGGCTACTTTTATATAGAGAATTTGATGAGAAAATAGGGTTTAGCGAAGCTATAAGAGATATATTAAGAGTTAAAGATAAGGCTAAATTTAGAATTCATTCTAATTCAGATATTGCTATTCAAAAAATCTATCAGAATATTGCTGGATATCATACTGATGACAATGCAGATGAATTAACTACTGACCCTGCTTTTAAATCAGTTCTGGGTAAAGAAGCCCTAGCATCTCAGCCCACTATTTCAAGATTTAATAGTCGATTAGACGTTGATAACGCTAAACAATTTCAATTTATAAATGAAACCTTGATGAATAAAGTTTATTCTGTTGAGATGCCTAAACAAGTATTGATAGATTTAGATTCAACTAATTGC
>JAVXGR010000113.1:0-605 GCA_036657335.1 Clostridium sp.
TATATGGGAGTTATGAGAGTAAGTGCAGAACAGTGCTAGATATCACAATATTCCCAATAAATGGGTGTAAGACTAAACCTCCAATGAACTTTAATCAGAATATTTGTAATTATACTCCTAAAGGTAGAGAACTTATCCATGAAAAACTTAAAGGATATGAATATTTAATAGAATATTTGTTAAGAACCAGATATGATAAGGGAAATACAGAGTTGGAAAATAATAAAATTTCACTGATTGCAGGTCAACAAGGTAAATGTTTTGTAACCAGACAAAGTTTAGACAGATATTCAATGGAATGTCATCATAAGAAACCTAAAGCATTAGGTGGAACAGATGACTATAGCAATTTGGTGTGGCTAACATATGAAGCACACAAATTAGTTCATTGTACAGAAGTTGAAACTATACGTAAATATATGGATATATTAGAACTCGATAAAAAAGGAATTAAACGTGTCAATTCTTTAAGAAAGTTAGTAGGAAATTCAGTTATTTAAATAAGTAAAAATTAATTGTTGGAACGCTGTATGAAGGGAAACTTTCACGTACAGTGTGAAGGAGGGGAAAAAGCGGAGATAACATCAAAACTTTACCTATTCCTA
>JAVXGR010000114.1:0-597 GCA_036657335.1 Clostridium sp.
AATAAATTCTTATCTCTAATTCCAATTTCCCATAATTGTTTTTTTAACTTACTATGGTTAACATTATCAAAGAATCCTTTTATATCAATGTCTACGACATAGTGAAGTTTTGACCTATTCATTAGTCTCATACACCTTGCGATAGCATGAGATGTACTTCTATTAGGTCTAAATCCATAACTATGTTTGTGGAATTTTGCTTCGCATATCGGTTCTAACACTTGCTTAATACATTGTTGTATTATTCTATCATCAATACAAGGAATTCCAAGTGGTCTTAATCCACCACCTTGTTTCTCTATTTCTACTCTTCTAACGCTCTTTGGCATGTAGTTGCAAAATTTATTTTGTATTAATCCTACAAATTCATGTTTCTTTAAAGTTTTAAGATGTTCAATATTTTTATTATCAGTACCTACGGTTTTTGAGCCCTTATTATTTTTGATATTTCTATAAGCTAATAAAATGTTACTTTCATCAGTTATATAATCCATTAGGTTAACAAATTTATGATTACTACATGATTCTTCATATATTCAATCAAAGGTTTCCTGCATATCATAATACTCATTATTTCTTAGTAATTGTCTTTTCTCT
>JAVXGR010000115.1:0-595 GCA_036657335.1 Clostridium sp.
TAGCCAAATGTAAAATTTGGAGTGTTACTTATATGAGCAGCAGTAGTCTGCTATTGTGTTTACTGTTATTTTAAAGCTTGAGTTAGCTGGTACTATAAAGCTTTCGCCTTCCTTATAAGTTGTATATTTATCCTCACCTTTTTGCATTATATCCATCTCTCCACCAAGGACTTCCATTAATTCCTCAGCTCCAGTGCTAAATTCATAATCTCCAGCAAGCATAAATCCTAAAGTCTTTCTCTCTCCATCTTCAAAGTAAACTGTTCTACTAGTTACTCTTCCATCAAAGTACACATTCGCCTTTTTAACTATCTTAACCTTTGTAAATTCCATTTTAAATTCCTCTTCTCTTTCATATTATATATTTTATAACCAAATCTATACATTTCATTATTTAAAAATCTATCAACCACTTTGTCCTTAATTTAAAATTTTACATTTCAAATTTTATACTTGGATGTTATTACATCCCTTTTGCTTTTCTTACGCAAGCCTTCATTGCTTCCATTACACTGCTACGGAAACCTTTTTCTTCTAGAACTCTTACAGCCTCTATAGTTGTTCCACCTGGTGAGCAAACCATATCCTTTAATTC
>JAVXGR010000116.1:0-585 GCA_036657335.1 Clostridium sp.
TATGCCCACATCAATACCTATGCTTTCAGTAGTCAATTCAACTATTGGGTTTTCTTTTTCTAACCCAACTGATATAAACCAACAAGTAAATAGTATCTTTACTTATTTTGCGAAATTGCAATAATTATTGAATTCTTTCTATTCTAATTATTCCGATAATTAAGTCTTAAATTATATTTCCATGCTAACCACCATAAACTTATAGCTTATTTTTACTTAAATATTTTTTTATTCTAGGAACAAAAACTTCTAATATTAAAGCTATGACAACTAATATCCATAGATGCCAAAATTGCATTAAGAAATCTATTACTATTTTCAAATAAATCCCCCCACCTTCGCCCACTATTCTTTATAAATTAATTATACTTGGATTTTCCATGATATAATAGGGATTCCTTAAAAATATTATATTTCATTATTTTATTCTAATAATAAACCTCTTATTGCAATCTTTATAAATCTGGGCGTAAAACCACTATCCTTTTAAGGTAGCGGATGTAAGCCTTAACCTTGGTTTTGTATATACTTTTCAATTGTTTCCTTAGAAACATTTCCGATACTACACGAGAAATATCCATCTGA
>JAVXGR010000117.1:0-577 GCA_036657335.1 Clostridium sp.
AACATATTTTAATATGTAATGTATTTGATTTTAAACACAAAAAAACCCACTTTATGTGGGCTACTTACTTAACTGTATATATTTATTTATTAGTGTATCTATTTTATTACTTGATTCAATAAGTTCATCTTTAAAGATTTCTGGATACTCTATATAAGTATTTATTTCTTCTCTAAGCTGTTCTATTTCATTTTTCAGTGTTTCTAGTTCTATATTCGCCATAATTATCACCACTGCTACTTTTTTATATGTTTTACTATATTTTATCAAAAAATGCTATACTTTGTCAATGAAATACTAAGAAAATGTTTGTAGATGTATTCATCGCGGTATATAAATATTATATTCATCAATTAATTATATAATAGTAAATATAGTATTATATTACTTGACTTTTTGTTATCTGCTTGTTATAATTTTCATAGTTGATAATGAATTTCATTAGGAGGTATTAATGATGACTGTTTACGATTTAAAAATTGGTCAATTAGGTATAATCGATCACATAGATGGGAATGAGAAATTAGCAAAAAGACTTCTAGCTTTAGGTTGTATCGATAATACAGAAATAGAATTG
>JAVXGR010000118.1:0-573 GCA_036657335.1 Clostridium sp.
GTATATCAAATATTTACATATCATAGTATACTTTATCTGTAAATATTTAAATTTTTTAAATAAATTGTTAATTAAAACTGGAGTATGGCCTTGGATTGCAGCAGTAATTGCTTCTAAAGCAACTCCTTATGTTATTGCTGGTGCAATATTTGTTGGAGGTGTGTGTTGTTGTTTGATTTATCAATGGTTAAAGCTAAATTAGCACCTATAATCTCATTCATTACCAATAATCCTTTTATTAAAGCTTGTCTAATTATAAGTATATTTGCTTTAATATTTTTGTTTGGTACGAAAGTTGGACATTTGCTACATAAGTTAATTCCATAATCTTATAGAATTAACTTATGAAATTAAAAAGAGACCAATTAAAAATAGAAATAGAAAAAAGTGAATTAAGAGGATATGAATTTCAGGATATAGAAATTTCATTAAGTGATGAATTCATCGAAATATATCCCGATAGAGATATACCACAATTTAAAAGATTGATTCCTAAGGGAAGTGTTGTTGTAGAGGATGAAAATTATGCGACATGGACTGGTGAGGACTTTAATTTCTCAGATAAATCTTATT
>JAVXGR010000119.1:0-572 GCA_036657335.1 Clostridium sp.
GCAAAATACAAAAAGTTTACTACAGGATGATACTCTGAAAAACTGTTATAAGATTCGTATTTCATCTTTAATAAGTCCTTTCATAGATATATCTTGATGTAACTCATGCTTACATAAGTTACATAAGTTACATAAGTTACATAAGTTACATCTCAATTATAGCTTACCCTAAAAATAGCCTCTTTATAGGTACCTTAGCTTTTTATAAGTCTTTTCCTAAATCACAGGTATATTTCCACTCTATCTTCTCTCCACCCTCTAATTTATACTGACTACATCCTTTTTGAGGAAATACTCCATTTACGCTATACATCCAGCCACTTAAATCTCCACCATCAAATTCATAAAGATTATTCATTCCCCTAATATATGCACTTTTATATACTGGTGACTCTACAAAGTCCATGTGTATTCTCTGTCTTCTAGTTTCTCTTAAAAGCACATCAAATACAGTTTCACCTTCTTTTATTTCCACCCTATTTTCCCCTGAGATAACTCCATTAGCAGGTACTAAGCCTTTTTTTCCATAAGGCAGTTTATCCATGTTATTTAAAAGTGTGTTACACATTATT
>JAVXGR010000120.1:0-570 GCA_036657335.1 Clostridium sp.
TAGACTAAAGGAAATATTCGAGTATATATGTCCTAAATACAATATTGTTTTAGGTGAGTGGAACCATGATAAAGACCTAGATATTAAGACAATGAAATATCCTACTCCTGCACAGTATAAGACCCAGTTTGAGTTGTTAAAAGAAGCTGATAGTTTAGCTTTAGCTAATGCTCAACTAAATTTAGATAAGGCATATAAGAATTTCTTTAGATATAAATCAGTTGGATTCCCTAAATTCAAGAAAAGAGCAAATACTAATAGCTACACAACTAATAATCAGAATGGTACTGTATATTGAGAAAATAGCTAACCGAAGAAATGATTTTTTGCATAAAGTAAGCACTGAATTAATTAACGAAAACCAAGTTATAGTGATTGAGGACTTGCAAGTAAACAACATGATGAAAAATCACAAGTTAGGTAAATCTATAGCAGATTCTAGTTGGTCAGAATTTAGAAGAATGTTAGAATATAAAGCTAAATGGTATGGTAGAGAAATAATAATTGCTCCATCCAACTATGCCAGTAGCCAATTATGTTCTGATTGTGGTAATAAATCAAGTCAAACTA
>JAVXGR010000121.1:0-570 GCA_036657335.1 Clostridium sp.
TCCTATAATTAAAGCTCCTACTGTGGCTATAATTGATGCCACTACCATTGATGATATTCCAAACTTATCTTTTGTCGGTAACCAATCAGTTCCTGTTAAAAATTCACCGAAAGAATACCCCTTTAATATAAATGGTGTTAACCCTTTATAAAATACAAATCCTATTATTAAAAATAAACTTAAAACTGCTATTAGTGCACTTATAAAGAATATATTTTTTGATACTTTTTCTATAACATATTTATTTTTATTTCCATTGTCTCTGTTCTTTGAATTTACTAATCGAGACTTAACTAACATAATCAATCGCTCCTTTAAACATTTTATATTTAATAAACTATTTTCTTAATCCCTACATACATATAATACATTTTTAACGTTAAATCTATATTAGATTTATGTTAAGTAAAGGTAAAATCACTTAACATTTTTAACAATAGATATCTTAATTCCTATACTTATATTAAAACTATGTTAAATCAAACTTTTTTACAAAATAAATAGACTATCTCAAATTTGAGATAGTCTATTTTCGTAGGGTATTTATCTATTTTATGCTTATGAAGCCTT
>JAVXGR010000122.1:0-568 GCA_036657335.1 Clostridium sp.
ACTTTGTTTACATTTTTTTCAATATAGGTAAAGCCTTTGATTGTTCCACAGTTACTACATTGTACACGCATATTAATCTCCTTTAGTAAAATAAAGTTTTACCCAAACTTGAGTAAGAACATTTCCTTACTTCCTAAACTAAGATATTACTTTTACATTATCTAAGCCTTCTAATCTAGTTTTTAGATATTCTTTTATACTCTCCATTGCTACATTTCTCCACGCTCCTCCATCTGCTTCATATAATGCACACTGTGGGCCTGTTTGCATGCGGAATATAAACTTACTTTGTGGCTGTTCAACCTCTGGGAATGTCCTAAATGGTGATAATATAACAGGGTTAGGAATTACTACCTCAGCTACACTTGCTACCCCTACCTTTATAGCAGCACTTTGACTTACTCCATCATCACCAACTGACTTAACATTCTCTTCTTTTATATTCCCACTTACTTTTAGCAGCTTATTTCTATCTTCATTTTCTACAAAGCTACTTTGCAGCATAATATTAAATCTCTCTGGATCAATGAATCTATCTGTTATAACATTAGGTGTTAACGCAGTTGCA
>JAVXGR010000123.1:0-567 GCA_036657335.1 Clostridium sp.
CGTTCTACGCCCTTAATTCTTCCTACAATCAATGTACATCCTGCTAAAAAAGCTCCAGTACTTCCTGCTGATATTATACCATCACAATGTCCATCCTTAACCAAATTCAAAGCTTTAACAATGCTAGAATCTTTTTTTCTTCTTAATGCCATAACCGGATGTTCATTTGTTGATATTACTTCCTTCGCATCTATTATAATAATTTTATCTTTTGGATAGTCGTATTTTGAGAGTTCTAATGATATTTTATCTTCTGGACCTGTAATATAAAAAGTCATCTCACTATATTCTTTTAATGCTGATACTACACCCTCCACAACTGCGCTAGGTGCATTATCTCCACCCATGCCATCAATAGCTATTTTCATAAACATAACCCCCTTTTTTCTGTTAAATTATAAAAAAATAGATTAATTAAAAATATTAATCATAATAAATTTAATTAATCTAAAGCATTTTTAATTAAATTACATTCATATATCAAAATATTTTACTTAATAATATTCTAATATAAAAATAAAAGAAAGTCTAAAGACTTTCTTTTATTTTTCTGAAGATACAACTTCT
>JAVXGR010000124.1:0-565 GCA_036657335.1 Clostridium sp.
TTTATAAGCAGATAAATAGGGGATATCTCGCTAAATGATTATAATCATTTTGGAGACATCCCTTTCTTTAGATATAAGTAAATAATAATTAAAACTAAGAAAGTTAAGTATAGAAAGGAAAAAGATATGAGTTTATATGCAATAGGAGATTTACATTTTTCAACAGCCGTAAACAAGCCGATGGATGTTTTTGGAAAGCATTGGGAAGGTCATGAAAATAAAATAATAAGTGATTGGATGAAAAATGTTAAAGATGACGACACAGTTTTAGTACTAGGAGATACCTCTTGGGGAATAAATTTAGAAGAAGCTAAGGAAGACCTTGATATAATAAATAATCTTCCTGGCAAGAAAATTTTTGTAAAAGGAAATCATGATTATTGGTGGACAACAGTTACAAATTTGAATAAATTATATGAGGATATGAGTTTCTTGCAGACTAACTTCTATGAATATAATGACTATGCAATTTGTGGAGGACGAGGCTGGATGTGTCCAAACGATGTAAAGTTTGATGGAAATGATGAGAAGATTTATGTAAGAGAAGAAAATAGGTTGAGATTAT
>JAVXGR010000125.1:0-564 GCA_036657335.1 Clostridium sp.
ACTTAAGTATGGTTTAAAATATTTGTAACACACAAAAATAAACATACGAAAGAAAAAGGATACAAATATATGATAAATGATATTTTAGGTAAATGTAAAGAAGTTTTTATAGAAAGTGTAAATAAACTTAAAGGGTCTGATAAAAGAATTGCCTTAGCAAAATCATGCGAGTTCATAGGAATAGGTGGTAAAACTATTGTAGCTAAAGAGTTTAAAGTTAGTAGAAATACTATACGAAAGGGATATTTAGAGCTAACATCTGATATTGAAATAGTTGATAAATTTAATGAAAGCGGCCGAAAAAGTATTGAAGAAAAACTCCCTAATATTCTTGAAGATATAAAAAACATTGTTGATTGTCAAAGTCAAACAGATCCAAATTTTAAGACAACGAGATTATTTACTAGGTTAACTGTAAAGGAAGTCAGAAATCAATTAATTCTTCAAAAAGAATATAAAAGTGAGGAATTACCTACGCTTCAAACGCTAAATAGAAAAATAAATAAGTTAGGATATACATTGAAAAAGCTTCGAAAGGTGAAACCAGTAAAGAAGATTCCTGAA
>JAVXGR010000126.1:0-555 GCA_036657335.1 Clostridium sp.
CCAATCTGTTTTCATCTGTAATTACCCCATCTACTATCGGTACATTAATATCACATCTCACCAATACTTTTTTACCAATTACTTCTATGTCTTCTAAAGACTTTTTATTATATGACATATAAAATCTCCTCCAAACTAATATTTACTATATCTTATACTAAATACATTACCCTTAACTTATAAAAAAATCTAGTCCCCAGATTCCTCTGCTGAACTAGATTCTTTTAATATATTTCCTACTTTAATAATAAACTAAAGATTATAATCTATCAGCAACGTATTTTGTTAAATCGGCTAGTCTATTTGAATATCCCCATTCATTATCGTACCAAGAAACTACTTTAACTAGGTTATCTCCCATTACCATAGTTGATAATCCATCAACTATTGAAGATCTATCATCACCTTTATAATCCATAGATACTAATGGCTCTTCTGAGAATCCAAGTATGCCTTTTAAACTTCCTTCTGACGCTTCTTTAAATGCCGCATTAACTTCTTCTGCTGTTACTGTTTTTCCAAGTTGGCAAACTAAATCAGTCATTGAAACTGTTG
>JAVXGR010000127.1:0-554 GCA_036657335.1 Clostridium sp.
TCAACGTGTGATGTATTGATTGTGATTCCTCTTTCTCTCTCTTCTGGTGCTTTATCGATATCTGCATAATTAAATGCTTCTGCAAATCCTTTTTCAGCTAATACCATTGTTATTGCTGCTGTTAAAGTTGTTTTACCGTGATCTACGTGTCCTATTGTTCCAACGTTAACATGTGGTTTATTTCTCTCAAATTTAGCTTTTGACATTATAATAGCCTCCCTTATTTATAAATTACTTATCTATTAAGTAATTTCAATTTGTAAAAGTTATTTTATTACTTTTGTTTGCTTGCAGCTATTTCTTCCATGATACTTTTTGGTACTGGTTCATAAGCAGCAAACTCCATAGTGTAGTTACCTCTACCTTGAGTCTTAGATCTCAATGTTGTGGAGTAACCGAACATTTCTGATAATGGTACCATCGCTCTGATAACTTGTGCACCAGACTGTGGATCCATTCCTTCAATTCGTCCTCTTCTTGAGTTAACATCACCCATTACGTCACCCATGTAATCGTCAGGTACAACGATTTCAACTCTCATTATAGGTTCAAGT
>JAVXGR010000128.1:0-552 GCA_036657335.1 Clostridium sp.
TAAAATAACATGTTCTATACCTAGTTCCTTTAATTCCTTTATTTCTTCTTCTAGCTTATCTACTGAAAAATGATATATGTCTGGTAGGGATGATATTTCTCTTCTTATATTTTCACCCTCTACTATAAATAATGGGTATATAAAATCTTCTACATTTAATTTAGTTTCTCTTACTAAGTTTCTTATCGCTTTATTAGCTCTTAATCTTCTCGGTCTTCTTAACATTGGTATTCCCCCCTGATTTTATATTCACAATTATTGATCTAATTTATCATAGATAATATCATAGAATCTATTGTTGCTTCCTTAGCTTCTTTATATATATTTAACTTTAGTTCTTCAGAAGTCTGAGATGTTATAGGCCCTATTGATATTATCTTTGTATTTTTTAGCTTATCTATATTATTTTTCCCTATTATATCTACAAAGTTAGTAGCTGTAGATGAACTTGCAAAAGTTATATAATCTATACTCTCATCTTCTAATAATTCTAAAATTTCGTCATTCTTTTCCTCATCCAGTACTGTTTCGTAGGTATGTACTTCTCTAACG
>JAVXGR010000129.1:0-539 GCA_036657335.1 Clostridium sp.
GGTTGTAGCTCATCTATTATAGATATATCTAAATCCCCATATAAAATCAATGCTAATGTTCTAGGTATAGGTGTTGCTGTCATTACTAAAATATCTGGGTTATATCCTTTTTCAGATAATTTATTCCTCTGTCTAACTCCAAATCTATGCTGCTCATCAGTTATAACAATCCCCAAATTATTAAATTCTACTTTATCTTCTATCAATGCATGTGTACCTATCAATATATCTATCTCATTATTTTTAACTTGTTCTAATACAATTTCTTTTTTCTTTTTTGTCAAACTACCAACTAGTAGTCCTATTTTCACACCAAATCGTGATAACGTTTCATTTAGTGAAATATAATGTTGTTCAGCTAATATCTCAGTAGGCGCCATTAAAGCTCCCTGATATCCATTTAAAACGCAATTTGTTAATGATAAAAGCGCCACAACTGTTTTTCCACTACCAACATCCCCTTGTACTAATCTATTCATTACTTTTTCAGAATTCATATCATCTAATATTTCATTTAACGCTCTATTTTGAGCATTAGT
>JAVXGR010000130.1:0-535 GCA_036657335.1 Clostridium sp.
ATCTATATTCATTCTATATTCATTCTATATTGAATATAGCAGCTGCCCCTCATAACTTGAATTATACGACCACTAAAAATAATAAGCCTTCCTGTATTTTCAGTTGGATTTCTTGCTAAATCCTGAAAGGTTAGCCCTGTTTCATACTTAAAAGCTTATAAGTTGTAACTTTACTTTTTAAAATTCGTTTGAATTTTTCCTTAATAATAATAAATATATCCTTATTTAAATTTATTTTTCTAACTTAACCTGAATTATTCATGAAATTAGATTATGCATTCTAATTTCAATAAATTGGAATGTATCTTTCTTTTTTGGTCCTGAAGTCATATTAGTAACTATATAAATGTATAGTTATAACAGATTTGTCCTTCGGGCTTCTATATTTTAACTACAACTCCCCTTGATTTATCCCATTTAGTTGCTCTATACATAAACTTCTCCATATACAACATCATACTGATAAATATTATCAGTACAATGAGAATTTAGCCTATCTGTAATACTTGTTGCTTTTTTATAAAGCCTAGGGTTA
>JAVXGR010000131.1:0-535 GCA_036657335.1 Clostridium sp.
GTTTATATATGAGTAAGAAACCGGTAATGCTGATGATATTAGATGGATTTGGTATTAGTGATAATTTAGAGGGAAATGCAGTGAGAGAGGCTAAAAAGCCTAACTATGATAAGTTGAAAGCTAAATACCCTCATACAAAGTTATCGGCTTGTGGGCTAGAAGTTGGCCTACCGGAAGGACAAATGGGGAATTCAGAGGTGGGGCATCTGAATATAGTTGCTGGAAGAATAATATATCAAGAGCTTACAAGAATATCAAAAGATGTGAGAGAAGGAAGATTCTTTGACCGTGAAGCATTTAAATTTGCCATAGATAAATCAATAGAAAATAAATCCTCTATTCATTTAATGGGACTTTTATCAGATGGTGGAGTACATTCTCATATTTCTCATCTGAAAGCACTTATAACCCTTTGCAAGGATAAGGGTGTAAAGAATGTATTCGTCCACTGTTTTTTAGATGGAAGAGATGTTTCACCTAGTTCAGCGAAAGAGTATATTAAAGAATTACAAGGGCATATGGACATGGAAGGGGT
>JAVXGR010000132.1:0-530 GCA_036657335.1 Clostridium sp.
TTATTATTAGTTTTCTCAAAATTTCTTAATTTTATTCTATATATCAAAATTTAATTATAATCTATTTTATTTTACTGCCTACGTATAATCCTACTTCACCAGCTACATTAACTATATTGAAACCTAAATTAGATAATTTTTTACAAGCTCGTGTACTTCTTCCTCCTAAAGATTATTTTCACTATACACTTAGTGTACATCAATTATTAAAGTATTTACGTAACCAAATCACATTGGTAAATATTACATCTCTAATAACTCTTTTAAATCTTTAAGAAATGTAACATCTAGATGCCAATGCATAACTTCTACTTTGCAATGCTGTCTTATGCTCCTTGAAAACAACTCTATGTCAATATTTAAGCTACTTATATAGTATCTAATTTCTTTGCTTATTTTCATTTTATCATAAAAAAGGATGGATTATTATTAATTTTAATTCATGCCTTTGTCCTGATTATTTAGTTTTCCAAGGAACTAACTCTTTAAAAGGAGTAATAACTATTTTATGGACATTTAAACTACCTTGG
>JAVXGR010000133.1:0-530 GCA_036657335.1 Clostridium sp.
TAAATCGTAAATTAGGAAAATGTAGAAAATGGGACAACGATATTCTAAGGAATAAGTTTGGTCTAAATGAAGAAGCAATCCCGATGGATTTGGCAGATTTAGACTTTGAGTGCGCACCAGCTATCAAACATGCAATGGTAGAAAGAGCAGCTTTAGGTGATTATGGATATACATATACGTATGATGCTTATTATGACGCTGTTATCAATTGGAATAAACGACGCTTTGATGTAGAACTTCAAAAAGAATGGATTAAATTGACATTTGGTACTTGTGGCACGCTTCATTACATTGTACAATGTTTCTGCAAACCAGGTGATAGTGTTATGATAAATACACCAGCTTATGATCCATTTGCAGAAGCAGTTGAACATGGAAATTGTTGTTTGGTTTGTAATACTTTAAAGCTTGAAAATATGCGGTATTATTTGGATTTTGATGCTATGGAAAAACAAATGATTGAAGAAAAAGTCAAATTGTTTATTTTTTGTTCACCACAAAATCCTAGCGGACGTGTTTGGACAAAGGAT
>JAVXGR010000134.1:0-526 GCA_036657335.1 Clostridium sp.
ATTAGTCTGAATTAAAACTCCCGTATTAGGATTTATTGAAACCATACATCTATCTGTTACAAGCTTTATACTGTCAGAATCAGTTTTCCTTATTCTAACCACACCATTCAGGATAGCATCTTTAATATCATTAATTTCAACTCCACTTCTAGGTCTCCTGGTATCTGGGTCTTTCGATGTTCCAAATACTCTTTCTATAAAGTGCTTACTTTGTTCTGTTATTTTAATTCCATTTGAAGTAGTTAATCCCACAATATCAGCATCAATAATATTTTTATATTCTTTATACTGGCTATATGGAGTAAGAACCGATATCATATTATTTGATCTAGATTTTACATAGTCCTTAGTAAGTTTCCACTCTTCAATATTATTATACTTCAATTCTCTAAAATCTGTAAATGACTTAGGGACATCTTTTCCAAGTATTTCTTTATATTTTTTATATTGAGTTCTATCAGAAGCTTTATTCTTAATCATATTCTGGAATGTTTCAGCTTGCTGCTCTCCATACTTACCTACTACA
>JAVXGR010000135.1:0-524 GCA_036657335.1 Clostridium sp.
AGAGCAGACACTTAGGGCTTGTCGTCCCAAGCCCCTATCCCTTTAGGGTAGTGGGCTGTTGACTTGAGTAACAGGAGAAATCTTAATAACAAACTTAATTGATCTCCATGTATGACCTAAACTGTTAAATTTACGCAGGTTGTAGCTATGCTTTCAGAGTTTTTTTTACCACCTACAGATTTTAATACTGCGTGATATAATGATGTTGAAATTATATCGGCTAAGAGCATAACAGTATATAAGCGAGTATTTTGTAGTACGAAGAAATCACAGGAGCCTGTAATATTAACTATACCAATGATACTTAGATCTCCTATTGGAGGAATATTCTTGTTAAGTGCTGCTCCTGGTATTATTGAAGTTCTATCTAAAATTACATACCCTACATTATGTAGGGTGCCTAGGCATGCATCTATAGCTATTATATAAGGTTCATTAAAAGTGAACTTTATATGTTTAATAATTTGTTCTATATTTTGAGCATGTACAGGAGTTTCAAGATTCCCGAATACATGAATTCCTTT
>JAVXGR010000136.1:0-524 GCA_036657335.1 Clostridium sp.
CTGAATACAAAATATATCTGCATCTACCTCATTGAAAAAATCTAAAAACCCTTTTTGTACACATGCTCTTATACCATTAACATTCCATGATATTAATTTCATTTATAATCCTCCTTGTATGATGTAGTTAGAACATTTTATAGAAAACTAAATAGGCTCTACTATAAAAGTAACATCTACTTACCAACTTTATTTTACCCTCTAGTATACTATAAAATCCTTCAACTTACCTAATAAATAAGTTTTTCATCAGAGGTTTATCATAAAAATTCCAGTAAAATTTTAACCCTATTCAAGTAAAAAAAAGAAGAGCTTACCTAAGATTATGTTCCTAGATGTGTTCTTCTTCTTATTTTTATTTTACTTCTATAAAATTTTCTCCTCAAATATTCCCATTAGCTCTAACCTATCTATTTTAAGTCTTATTTCTTCTATATCTATACTATACATTCCTAAATTTTTCATTCTTTCAAAGTAAATAGATCCTGCAAAAGTAAATCTGCTTGTTCTATCTCCCTTTTTTA
>JAVXGR010000137.1:0-523 GCA_036657335.1 Clostridium sp.
CTTATAACTAAAAAGGACTAGTATATGAATTTAGTAGGAATTGATAGTATAACTCCTTATGAGGGCGTTTATGAATTTAGCGTATATAAATATGATGATAAAATAGATTTAGGAAATAAAGAGTTATTTGTATGCGACTTGAAGATAGTATTAACTAAAGTAAAAAAACAGTATATAGAAAAACTTAATAAATCTGTTAATGCTTTATGTTTAGTTAAAAATGTTAATTTAAATATTGATAAAAAAAATCTTAAAGAAGAACTAAAAGAATTTATATTTCAAGAAGTATATGAAGAAAACTTACAAAAAGATAATATAGATATTATGTTTATAGAAGAGACTGCCTAAAATTCTATTTTTAGGCAGTCCTTTGTATTTTAGTGAAAGTGATTTGAAAGGAGAAATTATGTTAAGAATATCAAACTTAAAACTAGGAATAGATGAGGATGTATCTGTTCTAAAAAAGCTTATATTAAATAAATTAAAAATAAAAGAGAGTGATTTAGTAAAATACTATATTTAT
>JAVXGR010000138.1:0-520 GCA_036657335.1 Clostridium sp.
TTCATTGAATCAAATAGACAAAATTACTTCTTGAAGCCTATTTACATTGGAAATAAAGCTTGAACTGCTCATTTTATTAAATGAAAATCCATTTTTGCCTTCTCTAATGAAATTTTCCATAGTACCTCTATTGCAATAAGACATCACTATTTTTTGGAACTGAAGTCATATTAGTAACTATAAATGTATAGTTATAACACATTTGTCCTTCGGGCTTCTCTATTTTAACTACAACTCTCCTTGATTTATCCCATTTAGTTGCTCTATACATAAACTCTCCATATACAACAGCATAGTCATAAATATTATCAGTACAATGAGAATTTAGCCTATCTGTAATACTTGCTGCTTTTTTATAAAGCCTAGCGTTAGCTTTTAATCTTATTGCATAGAAAGATTTTAACTCTTCTATAATTTTATAGAGTTGCGGTTGAGCAAAGCCACTGTCTCCTCGTACAAAGCTTGATACATCTGGATATTTATTTAAATATCTCTTTAACACAGGTCCAATAAATCTTAC
>JAVXGR010000139.1:0-513 GCA_036657335.1 Clostridium sp.
GAGGTATTGAAATTTCATATGATTAAAACACCGGTTATAAGATCTAATGAAGGGCAAATATTAACAGGTTACAAGTTAATAGTTCATGGAGTAATAAATGAAGTTATTGAATATACAGCAGATGAAGCTGAGCAATCAGTTCACTCAGCTCACTACTCTATTCCATTTACAACATTTATAGTATTACCAGAAAATTATTCTAGCGGAAATGTAGAAGTTCATCCTGTTGTAGAGGATATTTACTTTAAGCAAGTAGATTCTAGAACAGTCTTCGCAAATGCAACCATATTAATAAAAGTAGCCATATGTTGTTGTTAATAAAGAAAACTACTGATACTAGCATTACTAATCTTAGAAACAGAAACTACATCTGTATAGAAAGAGTTTAAAATAAAAAAGAGGGTACTACAGATTTTTTGTAGTACCCTTTTTTACCTATGTATTTATTGAATTGAGATTGAATATGTAATTAGATAAATAATTGGAAGTATATTTTTCACCGGTGAGATTATG
>JAVXGR010000140.1:0-512 GCA_036657335.1 Clostridium sp.
TAAGCATATACGAAGTGAAAGAAATATTAGATGGTAAAGTTTTATTAAGAGATTGTATAGCTGATAAAGAAGTTTATACAGATGATATAAATCTTCTAAAAGACTTTGAAGTTGGAAGTTGTATGATAGCAAGAATGGTTGAGGTTGATGGTATAAGTATATTAATAGATATAACTATAAGTATATCTGCTTCAGTTAAGGATGTTATAGTAAATGATATAATGCATTTATTTAAACAATATGAAGATTTATATAAGGATATAAAAACATTTTTAATACAACATACTCACATATTATACAAATATATGCAACAATTATTAGAGCCAAGTGTTGCAGAGTACCTTAAATCTCAAAAAGAAATAAAAGATAAAAAAGTAGAACAAATAGTACAAGATGATTGTAAAGTTTCTAATGTTATAAGACAAAATGCTGAACAAGAAGATATAGATGCTTGTATATCATTCTGGAATGAATACAAAAACCAACATGGTGATGTAAAGGGTTCTGAAAAT
>JAVXGR010000141.1:0-512 GCA_036657335.1 Clostridium sp.
CAAAAATCATTAAAGGTTCATAAGCTTATGCGTGATGATTTTAATGAGTTTAAATTGCTTTTAGACAAAGGCATGGAGATTAAGAGAATTAAAAAGGAATATTTTATAAATAATAACTATCTCCCTTAAACCTAAAAGCCACTTTCTTAAAAGTGGCTTTTTTGCGTTAAACATAAAATAAACTATCACTAAAACCCTTTTTTAAAATATAATACTTTTAATTTCTATTTTAACTGGTGATACATTGTGAGTTTAATTAAGAAGCAAAAAGACATTCTATCTCACGACCCTCTTGTTTCAATTTTTAGTAACAATGACCTTTTAACAATCTCAGTTGATACGGATTCTGAAGATTTGAATCGTCAACCTAAAAATATAAAAATCCCGAATGCCGATCTTAAAGAGTTAACAATACAAATCAGTGGTTTTGATACTTTAGAAAACAATGATGTTGGTCGTTATTTCACTTGTTCTGGTACCGTAGAGCTCGTTAATACACTAGGTAATGGTGA
>JAVXGR010000142.1:0-512 GCA_036657335.1 Clostridium sp.
TAAATGATTTGGATTTAGATAAGAATGGTTTAAAACGAGTTAATTCTTTAAGAAAGTTAGTAGGAAATTCAGTGATTTAATTAAATAAGCACTACTTTACAAGAAAATCTAACTCACTAAATCTTCTATTCCATGATACTGGCGCAGATACGGTATGCGATATAGATTTTTCTTAATTTGCTCTATTTTCAACAACTTGCTAAAAAATAGTTCTTCTCTAATGGCTTCGCCGATTACATGTTTAACCTCTTGAGGACTACAGAATTTATACTGTTGAAAAGTACAACTAATAAAAGGTAGTAAAATCATAGCTGAATAGGCTACCCCTATAAGATTTATGTATTTTTCAATAGATACTTTACTTCTAACCATATAAGATCCAAATGACCAAAATAATTTTTGCTGATAAAACATAACCTCAATACTCCATCTCATTTTATAGACATCATATAATGTTTGTTTTTCATCTTTTTCCTCAGGTTTAATTTTTATATTATCTATAGTTACAGTAC
>JAVXGR010000143.1:0-511 GCA_036657335.1 Clostridium sp.
GCAATGTTCTTGGTTTTGACATACTCCTTTCCTTTTTTATTTTTTCATACTTATTTGAACATTGTCTTTGTTTTCTTATATAATTTAATTTAATCTAACCTAACTATTTTATTGCTGTCTAAGAATATTTATTAAATCATAGAAATAATACTTTTTATTTCTAGACTTACCATCTGAATATATTATCTGCTTTTCTTCTAACTTATTTAAATATATTCCTAAAGTACTTGATGGCATATCAACTCTTTCTAGTATAGTTTTCTTAGTGAATATCGGTCTTTCAAATATTACATTAAATATATCGATTAGACGATTCGAATTTATTAATTCTTTCCCCTCGGCTATTTTAAAGTTATATAGACCATCTATTTTTTCTATTAAATCTATGTTTTTATTAGCCTGATTAACAACAGCATTTATAAAGAACTTTATCCATGAATTCCATCTCTGCGATGCAATTTCTAATGACTTCCCATTATCATCTTCATCTATAGTAACTCTTGTATCATTT
>JAVXGR010000144.1:0-505 GCA_036657335.1 Clostridium sp.
AGACAATACTACTTTCAGAGCAGACACTTAGGGCTTCGCCCCAAGCCCCTATCCCTTTAGGGTAGTGGGCTGTTGACGACTATTCATAAAAATCATAATGCCTTGACTATATAACTGTATATATCATTATATGCTTCTAATCTTAACCAGTGTTATTGCCATATTTTTATTACATGGAGCCTAAAATAATAAGGGTTATCCATCTCCCACCTATAGAGGATGGGAGAACCCCCCCTTTTTCTGTTAAACCCATATTTATAGATTCATAATTATTTATCCTATATATTTTTCAATTAATTTTCTTCTTCTAAACTGTCTCATTATATAACCTATAAAATCTACGGATTAATATTACTTTAAAGGCTTATATTTCTTTAGTTCAACATCAAAATATATCCTTGCTATCATTAAGCTGTGAATGCACAACTATTAAATACTAAAAAAACCCTTACCTTATAGTAATTTGTATTTCGTCACATAATTATTCATATGAAGAGCTTTATTT
>JAVXGR010000145.1:0-505 GCA_036657335.1 Clostridium sp.
AAAGATGTTAGAAAAGCAGCTTTATTTGCAGTTCAACTTGTTTCAAGTGGAAAAGCTGATATGGTTATGAAAGGTTTAGTAGACACTGCAACTTTCTTAAGAAGCGTATTAAACAAAGAAATAGGATTAAGAACAGGAAAACTTATGTCACACGTTGCTGTATTTGAAATCGAAGGAATAGACAGATTAATATACTTAACAGATGCAGCATTTAACACATACCCAGATTTAAATGCTAAAAAGCATATTATAGAGAATTCAGTAGCTGTAGCACATGCTTGTGGATTAGCTATACCAAAAGTAGCTCCAGTTTGTGCAGTTGAAGTTGTAAACCCAGATATGCCAGCTACTTTAGATGCTTCATTATTATCAAAAATGAATGATAGAGGCCAAATCAAAGGATGTGTAGTTGACGGACCTCTAGCACTTGATAATGCTCTTTCAGAAGAAGCAGCACACCACAAAGGAATAACAGGACCAGTTGCAGGAAAAGCTGATATAATAA
>JAVXGR010000146.1:0-501 GCA_036657335.1 Clostridium sp.
TTAGTGGAGGTCCTTTATTTTTTCAAAAAGGTCAAGTAATAGGTATAAATACAGCAAAAGCTAATAAAGCAGAAGGTTTAGGATTTGCAATACCTGTAAATACAGCAAAACCAATAATAGAACAAATAATAAAAACTGGAAACTTTGATAAAGTTACATTAGGTGTAAAAGGAATGGATGTAGCTAAGTTTGAAATGAGTACAGGAACAAACTTAGAAGCTGAAAATGGAGTATATGTGGCTGAAATAATAGAAGGTTCACCAGCTAAAGTTAGTGGAATACAACCAGGAGATGTCATAGTGAAAATCGGAGATACTGAAATAGCTGGTTTTACAGATTTAAATAAATCTTTATATACCTATTCTAAAGGAGACAAAGTTAATTTCTTGATAAATAGAGGCGGAAAAGAAATCAATATAGATGTTAATTTTAAGTAAATAATAATAAATAAGGGCTTGAATATAAATATAATTTATATTCAAGCCTTTATTTTAACTAACT